>NZ_JBYQFR010000010.1:0-176484 GCF_058266945.1 Arthrobacter sp. E70
GAATTCGCATGGACTTTCCTTGGGTAGAACGAAGAAGTGTGCCCCGCAGTCCCGGTCCGCGGAGGCACCGGGACGGCGAGGCAGCTTGGGACGTGCGGAGGGCTACGCTGCCGTGACCTTCAGCAGCAGCGCGTGCTCGGGGTTCAGGATGGGCATCGGCAGCCCCACCTCGGTGAGGAACCGGCCGTTCGCCACCGCGCCGTCGGCCAGCCAGGCCGGCGGCTGGACCTGCGTGTAGGTGTGGGCGTAGTCGGCGTCGTCCGCGGTGGGGAAGACCGCCTCCACCCGGTAGGAGCGCTCCGGCTCCAGCCCGGGGAAGCCGATCCGGCCTGGAGCCTCAGCCGCCGAAGTGCGCGTGCTGACCAGGGCGAACAGCGCCGCCGTCGTGCCCGCTTGAAGCTCAGTGCCACCCGCAGGGGATCCTCCGGCCACCACGCCGTGCAGCAGCAAAGACTCGTCGGCAACGTCGGCGTTGACCCGGCGGCCGCTGTGGATCAGGTTCCGGTGCTCCTTGTACAGGCCCACGAGGCGGCGCAGCTCCTCGCGTTCCTTGCCCTGGACGCTGCGGATGTCCCATTCCATGCCGAAGTGCCCGAACAGCGCGGTGACTGCGCGGAAGGACAGATCGTGGGTGCGGGCGGTGGTGTGCGAGGTGGTGGGGCCGATGTGGCTGCCCACCATTTCCGGGGGCACCACGGCGCCGGTCCAGCGCTGGATGGTCTGGCGTTCCAGGGCGTCGTTGCAGTCCGAGGCCCAGATCCGGTCCGTCCGCTCCAGGATGCCCAGGTCCACGCGGGCGCCGCCGGAAGAGCAGCTCTCGATTTCAACGTGGGGGTGGACCTTCTTCAGTTCGTCGAACAGGCGGTAGGCGGCCAGGGTCTGCGCGTGGACGGAGGCGCGGCCGGCGTGGCCGTGCTCCAGCAGGTCCCGGTTCTGGTCCCACTTCAGGTAGCTGATGTTGTTCTCCGCCAGGAGCGCGGAAATACGGTCGAAGATGTACTGCCAGGCCGCGGGGTTCACGAGGTCGATGACGTGCTGGTTGCGCCACTCGAGGGGCAGCCGGCCGCCGTCCTTGTGCGCCGCGGCCGAGGGTCCCACAATCCAGTCCGGGTGCGCGCGGGCAATGTCCGAATCCAGGTTGACCATCTCCGGCTCCACCCAAAGTCCGAACTCCATGCCCCGGGAGGTCACGGCGTCGATCAAGGGGGTGAGCCCGTTGGGCCACAGTGCTTCATCGACGTACCAATCGCCCAGTCCTGCATGGTCGTCACGGCGGCCGCGGAACCAGCCGTCGTCGAGCACGAACCGTTCCACGCCCAGGTCGGCGGCGGAGTCGGCCAGTTCGATCAGCGTGTCCAGGTTGTGGTCGAAGTACACAGCCTCCCAGGTGTTCAGCACCACCGGGCGGGGCTTTCCGGCCGGCAGTCCGGTGGAGGAGGCGGGCAGGACGTGGTGCGGGCGGGACCGGAACCAGCTGTAGAACGCCTCGGTGATGCCGTCCAGGCCGCGGTCCGAGTAGGCGGCAAAGAGGGCGGGCGTGGCGTAGCTGGCGCCCGGCTCCAGGACGACCTCGGCAGGGCCCAGCAGTTCCGAGCCGCCGATCATGGTCCGGCCGTCGCCGATGGTGTCAGCGAACTGCTCGTGGTTGCCGCTCCAGGCCAGGTGGGTGGCCCAGACCTTGCCGTGCCGGTTGCCGAAGTCCTTCGTTCCGGCGGCGAACAGAAGGGAGGAATCATGCCCGGTGCGGCCGTGCCGTCCGGAGCGGACCCAGGTGCCCTGTTGGATGGGGCGCCGCTGCGGGTGGCGTTCCCGGCACCACCGCCCCGTCAGGTCAAGGAGTTCGGCGGCGTCCGGCGCCACCGGGAGGACGGTGGCCAGTTCATCCACCTGGAATGGAGAGGTGCCGTCGTTGGTGACGGTGTGTTGCAGTTCCAGCAGGCCGCCGTCGTGCAGGGCCAGGGAAGTGGAGACGCTGAGCCCGGCGTCGGCGTCGGCCTGCACGATGGTGGCGGCGGCACCATCAGTGTTGGCGGCCGTGACGCGGAGGCGGGACGAGAAGTCGAAGCCGGCGCCGTCACCGGTGATCCTGTGCCCGCGCAGGGCGGGGCGGCCCCGCCAGGAGGAGGAAGCCTGGGGGAGGAGGCCGGCAGGCACGCGCGCATCCACGGAGGAATGCCCGACAGGTCCGCCCAGGATCGCCAGATCCGGCAGGCTGGTACCGAGGTCGGCGCCCCAGTGGATGACCTCAGCCTCTCCGCTGTCGAAGCTGATCAGCAGGCTGGTGCCGGCGGAACGGAGGTACAGGGGATCCATAGGGAGGTCTCTTTCAGTGTTGAGGGTTGCGTCTTCGGTTGCGCGAAAAGGGAAATCACGGGAAGGGGTGGCAGGTGCCGCCGCCGCGAGGAGGGGGACGGCGGCACCTGGCCGGGTGGCTGCGACCACATACGCAGACACGTGCGGGGCTACTTGAAGAGGGCGTTTACCTGTTCGTTGGCCTGGGTCAGGGAGCTGACAGGCGCCTTGCCGGACACCACAGCGTCCATGGCGGGCTCCATGATGCCCTTCACCTTGGCCGTGTTGTCGGTGATGGGGTACAGGAACGTGGTCTTATTCTTGACGTGCTCGGTGAAGGCGGTGACGTCCACGCCCTTGGCCTTGAACGCCTCAGCGGCCTTGTCAGAGGAAGCCTTCAGCGCCGGGAACACCACTGCCTTGGATGCCACGACATCCTGGCAGGCGGAGGAAGCCAGGTACTCCACCCACTTAATGGAAGCGTCCTTCTTCTTGGTTCCGGCCCAGATCGAGTCAGCCAGGCCATTGAACATGGAGGCGCGCTTGCCTTCAGGGCCCACGGGCGTCGGCGCGATGCCCACCTCGATGCCCTTGTAGCCGGTGTACTGGCCGATCATCCACGATCCGTGGGCGTTGATCGCGGACTTCCCGGCAGCGAAGGTGTCGGCCATGCTGGCGCCAACGGTGGTCTCCAGCTTGGGCATGTAGCCCTTGTCCGCGAGCCCGGCGAACCACTTCATGGAGTCCTGGAAGCGCGGGTCGTCATAGTTGTAGTGGGTGCCCCACGGGTTCTTGTCCGTGTGGGACCAGCCGGTGGTGTTGGTCAGGTAGCTCCACTCGGTCTGGCCGGAGGAATCGCCCCCGCCGTTCAGGCCCAGGCCGTACACGGCAACGTTGTTCTTATCGAACCCGGCCTCATCGCCGCGCTTGCCGTTCTTGTCCACGGTCAGGTGGGCGATGACCTTCTCGTAGCTGCCACCGTCCTCGGGGTTCCAGGTCAGGTCCTTCATGTGGTCCTCGGAGATGCCGGCGGCGGTGAGCATGGCCTTGTTGTAGAACAGGCCGATGGTGTCCCAGTCCTTCGGAAGGCCGTAGCGCTTGCCATCCTGGCCCACCCACAGGTCGGCGAGGCCTTCGTTGTAGGCGGACAGGTCCACCTTGTCCTTGCTGACGGCGTCGTCAATGGGAAGCAGCTGCTTGTTCTTGGCCAGTTCGCCGTAGCGTCCGAGGTGGTCGGTGAAGACGTCGGGAGCGGTTCCGCCGACGAATCCATTGGTGAGGGTGCTCCAGTAGTCGTCCCAGCCGCGCTGGGTGATCTTGACGGTGACGTCCGGGTTGGCTTTGTGAAAGTCGTCGGCGCACTGCTGGTAGGCGGGAAGCTGGTTGGCGTCCCACAGCCAGTAGCTGATCTCGCCCTTCGCCGATTCAGCCGAACCGCCGTTGCCGCAGGCGGAGAGGGCCAGGAGTGCTGCGGCGGCAGCAGCGATTGCGGTTGCTTTTTTCTTCATGACAGGTCCTTTCAGGGGTTTCCGGGCAGGCCACCATGGCCCGCGCGGAGCTAGCGGGAGGTGAAGCGGGAATTACTTGATGCCGGAGAAGCCGATGGAGTTGACGATCTTCTTGCCGAATACGGCGAAGAGGGCCAGGACGGGCAGCGCGGAGACGAGCGTCGCGGCCATCAGACCGGACCAGTCCGGCGCGCCCTGCGGCGACTGGGATTTGAAGACGCCCAGTCCCACCTGGAGCACGCGGACATCGTCTTGCGACCCGACCAGCAGTGGCCAGAAGTACTCGTTCCACTGTCCGATGAAGGTGAGCAGGGCAAGGGTGGCGATGGGGGCGGCGGCGTTGGGCAGGACAATCTGGAAGAAGATGCGCAGGTGCCTGGCGCCGTCGAGCATGGCCGCCTCCTCCACCTCGCGGGACATGTTCAGGAAGAACTGCCGGAGGAAGAAGATGGCGAACGGAGTCATGAACACATAGGGGAGGACCATCCCGAGCATGGTGTTCAGCAGGTCCAGGTTCTTGATCAGCAGAAAGTTGGGCAGCGCCGTGAAGATCGGCGGGACCAGCATGGTGCCGAGGAAGAGACTGAAGACGGCGTTGCGCCCCTTCCAGCGGAGGCGGGCGAAAGCATAGGCAGCCATCGCACTGAAGAATACGGCCCCGGCCGTGGTGATCGAGGAGAAGACCACGGAGTTGCGCAGGTAGACCCAGAAGTCGATCGCAGCGCCGGAGCCGCCTTCCGCGACGGCTTCGGCCGGGGACTGCAGCCCGAAGACGCGTTGGAAGGCGCCGAAGGTGAATTCCGCAGGCAGGAGGCTGGTGGCGCTGCCGGCCAGGGCGTTGTTGGTGGACAACGCCGTCCGCAGCACCCAGAGGAAGGGAAGGACAGAGACGGCGATGGCCAGGACCAGCAGTGCCCAGGCTGCGGCGCGGCGGGGATTGAAGGGGCGGCGCCTGGACGGACGACGCCGGGTGGCCGGCTCGGTCATGGGGGCGCGGCTTGCGGTGGTGGTCATGGAGGACTCCTTAGTCCAGGTCCGACTCGTTGCCCTTGAGGAACTTCATCTGGATGAAGGCCACCAGGGCGAGGATGAGGAAGAGAATGACGGCGATGGCGGACCCGTAGCCGAAGTCCGACTCCGTGAAGGCGCGCTGGTAGATGTAGTACTGGATGACGCGGGTGGCGTTGACCGGACCGCCGCCAGTGGTCACGGCGACGGTGTCGAACACCTGGAAGGAACCGATGACGGTGACCACCAGGACCAGCACCAGGACCGGACGCAGCAGCGGGATGGTGATCTTGCGGAAGGTTTGCCAGGCCGATGCGCCGTCCAGTTTGGCCACCTCGTAGACGTGACCGGGGATGGATTGGAGGCCGGCGAAGATCAGCAGCGCCGTGTAGCCCATGTGCCGCCATGTGTTGATCAGCGCCTGCGTGGGGATGGCCCATTCCTCACTGCCGAAGAACGCGGCGCGGGGCAGGCCTGCCCACTCGATGAACTGGTTCACCACGCCGATCTGGTAGTCCAGCATCCAGAACCACAGTAGGGCGGCGATGACGTTGGACATCAGGTAGGGCAGGAGAAGTGCGCCACGGATGATCGTGGACTTGGCCACTTGGTGCATCAGCAGGGCTAGTCCGAGGGCGAGTGCTGTCTGCAGGGCGATGTTCAGGACCACGTACTGGCCAGTGACGGCCAGTGAGTTCCAGAACAACGGATCCTTGGCGATCGCCTGGTAGTTCTCCAGGCCGATCCATTCCGGATCTCCGAGGATGTTGTACTCCGTGAAGCTGAGGTAGATGCCGCGGACCGTGGGGACCAGATAGAAGAGGATGAACCCGATCATGGCCGGTGCGATGAAGAACAGGGCGATCTTTGCATCGCTGTGTCCTGTCCGTTTCAGTCCTGTCCGTTTCAGCAGCGTCCGCGTCAGGCCGTGCTCCCGCAAGCGGGGGTTCCTGGTAAGGGTGGTCATCGTCGACCCTTTCGGCGAGTGTGATAGAGGTAACAAGCTGCGGTCAAATCTACACGAGTAGATCGGAAAGTGGCAAGGGGTGTTTTTTCTTTATTTCAGGGGATATTTGTCCATCTTTTGGAGATTGACTCGAGTAGACGCGGATGCGACACTCAGATATCCCCTTGATGAAAGGCATGACAATGACGTTCTCCATCGGCATCGTGGGCGCGGGCCAGTTCGGCTCCCAGTTCGCGCACCTCTTCAACCTGCACCCGGGCGTAAGCGCGGTCTACGTCGTGGACGAACGGCCGGAGCGGGCTGCCGAGGCCGTCGGCCGGTATCACCTCGCGGGCCGCGAGGCGGACTTTGACTCCCTGCTTGCCTCCGACGTCGACGCCGTTGCCATCTTTACCCAGCGCTGGACGCATGGACCGCTGGTGGAACGGGCGTTGCGGGCGGGCAAGCACGTCTACTCGGCGGTGCCCATGGCCGTGTCCGAAGAGGAAATCGAGCGCATCATCGACGCCGTCCGGGAGACCGGGAACGTCTACATGATGGGGGAGACCAGTTACTACAACCCCGCCACCGTCTATGCCCGCGAACAGCACGCGGCCGGCAGGTTCGGGCGGATCTTCTATTCGGAGGGCGACTACGTCCACGACATGGACCTGGGCTTCTACGAGGCTTACCAGTACAGCGGCGGCGATAACTGGAAGGAGACGGCCAGCTACCCGCCCATGCTCTATCCCACCCATGCCATCGGGGGTGTGCTCGGTGCCATTCCAGCGCACGCGGTCAGCGTCAGCTGCGTCGGAGTCAGGGACCAGCGGAATGACGGGGTGTTCGACACGGAGATCAGCATGTTCGGCAACGATTTCTCCAACGCCACAGCCCTCTTCGAACTGAACGACGGCGGGGTCATGCGCACGAATGAAATGCGCCGCGTGGGCTATCCCTCCCACATCCGCGAATCCCGCTTCCGGTTCTTCGGCACCGAAGCAAGCTTTGAACAGCTTGCCAAGGTCACGGTCTGGCAGGACAAACAGAACGTCCATGACATCTCCGAGCAAATGGAAACCCGGCCCAGCATGTCCCTGGACGATCCCTCCCTGGCCAATGTGGCGCCGGAACTCCGCGACGCTTTCGTGTCGGGACTCGCCCCCGTGCACGACGCTGAGCGGCTGCCCGAAGAGTTCCGCGGTGCTCCAAACGGGCACGAGGGGAGCCACCACTTCCTGGTGGATGACTTCGTCACCGCCGTCAACAACCGCACGCTTCCACCGGTCAACGCGTGGGTGGCCGCACGCTTTACGCTCCCCGGGATCGTGGCCCACGAGTCGGCCCGGCAGAATGGCGCACGGCTTCCGATCCGGGACTTCGGCGACGCCCCGGCCGACTCGAAGTTAGCATGGACATCATGACTTCCCCGGCCGTGCAGGCTTCCCGTGGCGGCCCCGTGACGCGCAAAGACGTGGCGCGCTATGCCGGCGTCAGCACCGCCGTCGTCAGCTACGTTGTCAATGGCGGACCCAAGAAAGTGGCGCCGGCAACCGAAGCCAAAGTCCAGGACGCCATCCGTGTCCTTGGCTACCGACCCAACGCGGCGGCGCGTGCGCTCAAGCTGGGTTCGAGCGAGACGCTGGGGCTCATCATCCCGGACAATACGAACCCCTTCTTTTCCCTTCTGGCCCACGCTGTTGAGGACGCTGCCGCGGATCTGGGATACGCCCTGGTGCTCAGCAACTCGGACGGGAACCTGTCCAAGGAGCGGCGCAACATCCGCAACCTCGCCGCCCGCCAGGTGGACGGGGTGTTGCTGGCCAGTGTTCTTTTCGAACCTGACTTGGAGGCGCTCGAGACGGCGGAAATCCCGGCCGTTCTGCTGAACCAGGAGCGTGATGCGCCCGGGTTCAACAGCATCGGGGTGGATCTGGCAGCGGGGGCCAGGATAGCGGTTAACCACCTCATCGGGCATGGCCATACCAACATCGGGCTGGCAATGGGAACCAACGTTTCCGGCAGCCTGGACGGCCGTGAGGTGGGCTGGCGCCAGGCGCTCCAGGAGGCGGGCCTGCCGGAGGGGCCCATTGTGTACAGCGGATTCACCTGGCCCGGCGGTTACTCGGCCGGCCAGCGCCTGCTGGCCTCAGTCAACAGGCCCACTGCGATCTTCGCCACCTCAGACACCCAGGCGGTGGGCCTGCTACGGGCCATTCACGAGGCAGGCTTCGCTGTGCCGGGCGAGATCGCCGTCGCGTCCTTTGACGGTTCGATTGAGTCCGAATATTCGTGGCCGCCGCTGACCACCGTGGAGCAGCCGGTGGCCGCGATGGCTGAAGCAGCGGTCCAGGCATTGGTGGAAGCCAGGCGCGGCGGGAAGCCAAAGCACAGGATATTTCCCACCAAACTTCACGTCCGGCAATCCTGCGGCTGCCCCTGAACGGTTCCGGCAGGGACCACATACCCTCACGACAAAGGTCACCACCCCGCAGCGCGGGAGTGGTGACCTTTGTCTTCAGGAATGGTGCAGTTACTCCTTGACGGGGA
The DNA here is from genome assembly GCF_058266945.1 of Arthrobacter sp. E70. NCBI lineage: Bacteria > Bacillati > Actinomycetota > Actinomycetes > Micrococcales > Micrococcaceae > Arthrobacter > Arthrobacter sp. E70. The sequence goes on from NZ_JBYQFR010000010.1 coordinate 8,305, forward strand.
TGGACTGCGACTTCAGGGCGTCGATGGTCTTTTGCTGGCCATTCTTGAGAGCGTCCATGAGCGTACCGTTGCCGCCGGTCGCCTTGCCGAAACCGTCAGAAACGTCGGTGTACGTCTTGGTCATGGTCGGTCCCCAGGTGAAGTTCGGGTTCACGTTGGCCGAGGCTTCGGCAAAGACGTCGTAGATCTTCTGGCCGCCGAAGTAGTCCACGCCACCGGAGAAGGCGCCCAGGTCCTTGGCCGACTTCGCCGCCGGGTAGAGGCCGCCGAGCTTGTTGGCCAGCGCAAGAGCTTCGGGATCGGTGTTCAGCCACAGGGCGAATTTGGCGGCTTCATACGGGTGCTTTGAGCCCTTGAGGACTGCAGTGGAGGAACCTCCCCAGTTGCCGGCTGCCCTGCCGCCGGCTTCCCACTGCGGCATGGGGGCAACGGCCCACTTGCCGGCAGTATCCGGTGCGCCACTGGCCAGGGTGGAGGCGCCCCATACGGCAGAGACCCAGGTCCACTGCTGGCCCTTGTTGAAGGAGGCGTTCCATTCGTCGGAGAAGGACGGAAGGGTGGATACCTGGCCCTTGTCCAGCAGTTTCTGCCAGTAGTTGGCCACCTTCCCGGACTCCTCGCCGGTCAGGTTAACTTCCCACTTGTCGTTGGCGTTGGAGAACCACTGTCCCCCGGCCTGCCAGACGTTGCCGGCGAACCAGTTGACGTCGGTGCGGGGGAAGTTGGTGATGTACGAGCCCCGGGCCTTGATCTGCTCCGCCGCCGTGGCGTATTCATCCCAGGTTGTGGGGACCTTAATGCCCGCTTCCTTGAAGAGGTCGGCCCGGTAGAACATTGCCATGGGGCCGCTGTCCTGCGGGATGGCGTAGACGGACTTGTCCTCTCCGAAAGTGACCTGGCCCCAGGTCCAGTCCACGAATTTGTCCTTGGCATCTGCAACGCCTTCACAGGCTGCAATGTTTTCCAGGCCGTCCTGCACACGGAAGTTCGGCAGGGCGTCGTACTCGATCTGGCCGAGGTCCGGCGCGTTGCCTGCCTGCAGCTGGTTGAAGAAGTTCTGGTAGGTGCCCGAGTTGCCGTTGGGCCCGGTCTGGACCTTCACCTTGATGTCCGGGTGGTCCTTGTTCCAGAGGTCGACCACTTTGTCCATGCCGGGAACCCAGGTAGTGAAGCTCAGTTCGACCGGTCCGGAGGAGGGTTTGCAGGAGGTGGTGTCCTGCGTGGCAGAAGTGCTTTCGCCGCTTGAGCAGCCCGCAAGGGACAGCGCCGAGACTATGGCAAAGGCGGCAGTGGCTTTTCCGTAACGCACGCGCATTTCTATTCCTTATTGGTGGGGTGGTGTACGGGGCGGGGCGCCCCGCTGTGGGGGAAATCAGGTAGAGGGCCTATTTGACGCTTCCGGCGCCCAGTCCGCTGCTCCAGAAGCGCTGCAGCCCGAGGAACGTCGCGATGAGCGGAAGGATCGACACCAGGGCGCCGACGATCACCAGGACCCGGAGCTCCGGAATCTGGCTGATCTGGCTGTTCCACGCATACAGTCCGAGCGTCACCGGGAACAGGGCCTGGTCCCGCAGCATGATCAGGGGAAGGAAGAAGTTGTTCCAGATGGCGACGAACTGGAACAGGAAAATGGTCACCAGCGCGGGGGCCATAAGGCGGGTGGACACCGTGAAGAATGTCCTGGCCTCGGATGAACCATCGAGGCGCGCGGCCTCCAACAGTTCCGTGGGAACACTTGCTGCCGCGTAGATACGGGCAAGATACACGCCGAAGGGGCTGACCAGGCTGGGCAGGAAGACAGCCCAGAGGGTGTTGGTCAGTTTCACCTGGCTGAAGATCAGGAACAGCGGGAGGGCGAGTGCGGTTGCCGGAACAAGCACCCCGCTGAGTACGACATTGAAGATCGCCTCCCGGCCCCGGAATTCATACTTGGCCAGGGCGTAGCCGCACATGGCGGCGATGACTGTGCCCAGCAGGGCGCCGAGTCCGGCGTAGAGCGCACTGTTCGCCAGCCACCGTCCGAACACGCCGTCGCTGTAAGTAAACAGGTTGCCAAGGTTGGCGAAAAACGTGGGGATGGAATCTGCGGTGAACCACAGCGGCGCCGTTCCCGTGACGTCCCCGCCGGTTTTGGAAGAGGAGACGAGCAGCCACCAGATGGGGGTCAGGAAGTAGAGGGTGAAGACGCCCATGATGAGCATCGCCGCGCCGCGGGACATGATGCTGTGCCGGGGTCCTCGGGGGGTGGTTGCCGCGGGGGCAGGCTTCTTTGCGGTTGTTGCCGTTGCTGCGCTCACTGGGAGACCTTCCGCTGGGTCGCCTTGAGGAAGACGAAGGAAAGAATGAATGTCGCCAACGCCAGCACCACTGAGAATGCCGCGGCGAGGCTGTAGTTCGGAACCGATGCCGTGGTGTACACGGCAAGGTTTGGTGTGAAGGTGCTGCTGATCGCCGAGCTGAAGCTGCGGAGGGTCTGGGGCTCGGCAAGGAGCTGCAGCGTTCCGATGATGGAAAACACACCGGTGAGGATGATCGCCGGGACCACGAGCGGGATCTTGATGCGCCAGGAGATCTGGAGGTTGCTGGCGCCGTCCAGCCGTGCCGCTTCATAGATTTCCGTGGGAATGGCCAGCAGTGACGAGTAGATGATTAGCATGTTGTAGCCGACGTATACCCAGGTCACAATGTTTGCCACCGCCCACAGGACCAGGTCTGCCGACAGGAAGTTCACCTGCGAAGTAACCACATCGAAGGGGGAGAGCGACGGCGAATAGAGGAAGCCCCACATGATGGCCGCGATAACGCCCGGGACGGCGTAGGGGGCGAAGAACGCCAGCCGGAAGAACTTCTTGCCCTTCAGCAGGGGCGAGTCGAGCAGCAGGGCAAAGACGAGGGCAAGGCCCAGCATGATGGGCACCTGGACTACTCCGAAAAGCAGTACCCGCCCCACGGACTCCCAGAATTCACTGTTCTGGAACACCTGCTGGTACTGGACCAATCCGCCGAAGACCTGCTGCGGAGGTCCAAAAGTGCCTTTTCGCTCAACGGTGAGGAGCGACTGGACCACGGCAAAAAGGATCGGCACCGCGTAGAAGGCCAGGAAGGGAACGGCGAACGGCGCCACGAAGAGGAGGACGGCCCGGCGTTGGGTGGCAGAGGTCCTGGTCTTCCGGCTGGTGGGTGCCCCTGCGGTTATGGCGGGAGCAGTACTGGGTCTAGTCACTTTCATCATCCTTAAAGCCGGAGCTGTGGCCAGTGGTTGGGGGTGCTGAACGGGGGAGGCGGACCACGCGAACGGTGCCCGCGGGAATGACGACGGCGGTGGAAACTTCGTCCCCCACGATGAGTTCGTAGCCGCGTGCGGGGTATTTGTGCTCTTCTTCTGTGTGGTTGATCAGGAAGGTGTAGTCGTGGTCCGCGCCTGCACGGACTACGACTTCCAGGCCTGTGGCTGCGGCGTGGACCGCGATGCCCGCCTCTGCCGCAGCCTCGGCGACAACGTCGCGAAGGGCCTGGGAATCGAGCACGGTCCCGATGTACCAGGCGTCGCCGGATCCGTACTTGTTGCGGGTTACCGCTGGAGTGCCGGCGAGGTGCCCTTCTGTGAAGGATGCTTTCGCCTCTGCACCTTCCAGGCGCAGCGCTTCTGTCCACAACGAGGCCATGGCGCCCGTGTCCAGCGCCAGCTCCCGCCCCGGCGGCAGGGGGAGGAATTCCTCTGAGCGGATGCCGAGGAGGTCCCGGAACGCGCCGGGGTAGCCGCCGGTCAGGACAGTCTCGTTTTCATCAACGATCCCGCTGAAATAGGTCACGACTGCGTGGCCACCGTTCCTGACGAAATCTTCCAAAGCTGCGGATTCGTGTTCGCGGACGAGGTAAAGGCCGGGAACGACGGCCAGTTTGTAGCCGGAAAGGTCAGCGCCGGGGGCAACGACGTCGACGGTAATGCCGTTTTGCCAGAGCGCCTTGTAGAGGGCATGCACCTGGTCCAGGTACCGCACGTCGGAAGACGGGTGGGATTCCTGGTCATAGGCCCACCAGGCTTCCCAGCTGAATACCAGTGCCGTGTCGGCCTTCACTGTGCTTCCGGCCACCTCGGCCAGCGTTTCGAGGATGCGGCCGAGCTCTTTCACTTCCCGCCAGGTCCGCGAGTCAGTGCCGGCATGGGGAAGCATTGCTGAGTGGAACTTCTCGCTGCCCTGCACGGAAGCCCGCCATTGGAAGAAGCAAAGCCCGTCCGCCCCGCGTGCCAGGTGGGCAAGGGAGTTGCGGAGCATTTCTCCCGGAGCCTTGGCAATGTTTCGTGGCTGCCAGTTCACGGCTGACGTGGAATGCTCCATGAGCAGCCAGGGCTTGCCCCCGGCAAGTCCGCGGGTGGTATCGGCAGCAAAGGCAAGCTCGATGGTGGGGTCTTCAAGCCGGTGGTCGAGGTAATGGTCGTTGGCAATGACATCCATGTGGGGTGCCCAGGACCAGTAGTCCTGGTTGCGGATGTGCGCGGCGACCATGAAATTTGTGGTGACCGGAACGCTGCTGTGGTTCCTGAGCAGGTCCGCCTCCGCCTGGTAATAGCCGAGCAGTTCGTCCGAGCTGAAGCGGTGAAAGTCGAGTAGCTGGGTGGGATTGTTTGTGGACACGGTGAGTCTCGGTGGCAGGATCTGTTCCCACGCCGAGTAGCGCTGCGACCAGAAGGCAGTGCCCCAGGCGCTGTTGAGCGCATCCAACGTGCGGTACCGCGCCATCAGCCAGCTGCGGAAGGCTGCGGCGGAGACGTCGCAGTAGCAGAGCGCGTTATGGCACCCCAGTTCATTTGAAACATGCCACAGCCGTACGGCCGGGTGGGAACCATAGCGCCGCACTACCTCGTCCACGAGGCGGAGGGCATGCTCGCGGTAACGCGGCGAACTGGGGCACCAGGCTTGCCGACCGCCGGGCCACGCCCGGATTCCGGCTGCTGACTCCGGAAGAATCTCCGGGTGCATCGTTGTCAGCCATGCAGGGGTGGACGAAGTTCCGGTGCCGAGGTTTACCCCGATGCCATTGGTGTGAAGGAGGTCCAGCACCTGGTCAAGGCGATTGAAGGAGTAGGTCCCGGGAGAGGCCTCAAGTTCGGCCCACCCGAAGATGTTGACAGCCACCAGATTGACTCCAGCCTCCTTCATGAGGCGGACGTCCTCCTGCCAGACGCTGCTGTCCCACTGCTCCGGGTTGTAATCGCAGCCGTACACAAGATGTTCGTTTCCGGACAGCTTTACTACCGGCGTTCTGATGGGGCTCAACCCTGCTCCTCCGACGTGCAGCAGACGTGCAAGGCGGGGTGACCCAGGCTCTTGGACGCTGTTGTCTCAACGATTTCTGTGAACGTTCCCAGAGGTGGCCCGAAAGGGTGATCTATGTCATCTGGGAACGTTCACAGATTACGCTGGTCTTTTCGCCCGTGTCAACGCCTGGTGGAAGACTGCAGGGCGGCGTGCTCGGCTACAGTACAAATATGTCGCTGACACGCACCCGTGCCCGCCGCGCAACGATCAACGATGTTGCCGACGCCGCCGGGCTTTCCAGGGGAACCGTTTCACGGGTGGTGAACGGGGAGAAATATGTATCCGATGAGGCCCGGCAGGCGGTCGAGGAAGCCATTGCCCGGGTGGGCTATGTCCGCAACAGCGCAGCGCGGAACCTGGTAAAGCAGGAGTCCAGGGCGATCGGGCTGATCATCCACGAGCCCCACTCCCTGCTGTTTGAGGACCCCAACATCGGCTCAATCCTGTTGGGCGCCAATGAAGTGCTCTCCAAAGCCGACTACCAGCTGGTTTCGCTGATCATCGACTCTGACCGGGACAGCCGCAGGGTGGCTGATTACCTGCGTGGAGGCCTGGTTGACGGCGCCGTCATCATCTCCGCCCGCGCTTCCGATCCCATTGCCGCCGCTATTGCTGAGATTGGCCTGCCGGCCGCCTTCGTTGGCCATCCGGATGGAACGCCGGAGCTGCCATATGCCGCCATTGATAATGAGGACGCGGCGCGCGCCATCACCAGCAGGCTTCTGGGGACCGGGCGGAAGCGCGTGGGCATGATCGCCAGCGCCCTGGACCGCGACTCCGGCAAGGACCGTCTCGCCGGATTCCGGGCGGCCATGGGCAAGCAGTTCGATCCTGGGCTGGTTGTCGAATACCCCTTGTACACCTATGCGGCAGGTTTCGATGGGATGCTGGAACTGCTTCGGCGGGCCCCGGATATCGACGGCGTGTTTGCTGCTTCCGACGCAGTGGCTGCAGGTGCGATGACAGCGCTGCAGGAGGCCGGCCGCAGGGTGCCGGAAGACGTGGGAGTGGTGGGTTTCGATGACAGCAGCTGGGCCCTGCGATGCCGGCCGCAGCTGTCCACGGTACGCCAGCCTGCGGACCTCCTGGGAAGCGCTGCTGCCGAGCTTGTCCTGGCTCAGCTCAATGGGCTTCCGGGCACGCCCCGCGTCCTGGAGACGCAGATCCAGTGGCGTGGTTCCGCCTGAGTGCTTGATTCCGGAGTGGGCTGGCGGCCCACTCCAGGTAAAGCCCTGAAGGAGCCTTAGGCCGGGACGATACGCAGCTTGGCGCGCTCGCCAAGGACGCGTTGGGCCTCGGCGCTGAGCCCGGCATCGCTGATGACCTCGTCCACCTCATCGAGGGCGGCAATGGAGCTGATGCCCAGCATGCCCCACTTGGTGTGGTCGGCGAGCACCACGGTTTTCCGCGCGGCCGCCACGAAGGCGCGGTCGGTTTCCGCTTCCAGCAGGTTGGGCGTGGTGAAACCTGCGTTGGCGTCCATTCCATGGACGCCCAGGAACAGGACATCCAGATGAAGCTGCCTGAGTGCTCCTGTGGCGATGGGGCCCACCAGGGCGTCCGACGGCGTGCGCTCGCCGCCCACAAGGATCACCGTCGAAGCGTGGCGGGTCGAGCCGGAGGGGGCTGCATGGTGGAAGAGGTCCGCAATCCTGACCGAGTTGGTGACCACCGTAATCCGGGGACCTCCGACCAGTTCCTTGGCCAGCGCCCACGTGGTGGTGCCTGCGCCCAACCCCACCGCCATGCCCTCGTGGACCAGGGCCGCCGCTTCCACCGCGATGGCGCGCTTCTCCGCGGTCAACTGCGTGGACTTCAGCTCGAACCCGGGTTCATGCGTGCTGGCGTCACCGGGCAGCTTGGCGCCCCCGTGGATGCGCTCGAGCCTGCCTCCCTCTTCCAGCACTTCGATGTCCCGCCGCACGGTCATCAGGGAGACACCGAGTTGCTGGGCAAGGTCCGAAACCCGTACGACCCGCTCCCGGTCAAGGGCATCCAAAATTGCCTGGTGTCGTGCGACGGCGAGCATCTGGAAGTTCCTTCGGGGCAGGGGACAAGTCTGTTCCCAGCATACGGCGACGGCGCCGCCCAGGCTGGGCAGCGCCGTCGTCATCTGCTGTCAGTTAGCCGCGGAGTGATGCGGCGATCTGCTGCATGATCGTGGGGTCCGAGAGGGTGGTGGCGTCTCCCGGATCGCGGCCTTCGGCGACATCCTTGAGGAGCCGGCGCATGATCTTGCCGGACCGGGTCTTGGGCAGTTCGGGCACCACCAGGATGTTCTTGGGCTTGGCGATGGGCCCGATTTCCTTGCCCACGTGGTTGCGCAGTTCCTGCACCGTGGCATCACCGTTGTTCGCGGCGTCGCCCCGCAGGATGACGAACGCGACGACGGCCTGGCCGGTGGTTTCGTCCGTGGCACCCACGACGGCGGCCTCCGCGACGGCGGGGTGGCTGACCAGGGCGGATTCGATCTCGGTGGTGGAGAGCCGGTGGCCGGAGACGTTCATGACGTCGTCAACCCGGCCCAGGAGCCAGATGTCGCCGTCCTCGTCCTTCTTGGCGCCGTCCCCGGCAAAGTACATGTTCTCGAACCGGGACCAGTAGGTGTCCTTGAAGCGTTCCGGGTCGCCCCAGATGCCGCGGAGCATGGAAGGCCACGGTTCACGGATCACCAGGAAGCCGCCGTGCCCGTTGGGGACCGTCTCGCCCATTTCGTCAACGACGTCCACCGCGATGCCGGGCAGCGGCACCTGCGCGGAGCCGGGCTTGGTGGCGGTCACGCCGGGCAGGGGGGCGATCATCTGGGCGCCCGTTTCGGTCTGCCACCAGGTGTCCACGATGGGGGCCTTGTCGCCGCCGATGACCTTGCGGTACCACATCCAGGCCTCGGGGTTGATCGGTTCACCCACCGAGCCCAGGACCCGCAGCGACGAGAGGTCGTACTTCGCCGGGATCTCCGAACCCCACTTCATGAAGGTGCGGATGGCGGTGGGGGCGGTGTACAGGATGGAGACCTTGTACTTTTCCACGATCTCCCACCAGCGGCCCTGGTGCGGGGAGTCCGGGGTGCCCTCGTACATGACCTGGGTGGCGCCGTTGATGAGCGGCGCATAGGCGACGTAGGAGTGTCCGGTGACCCAGCCGACGTCGGCCGTGCACCAGTACACGTCTGTCTCCGGGTGCAGGTCGAAGACTGCCTTGTGGGTGTAGGCGGTCTGGGTGAGGTACCCGCCGGTGGTGTGCAGGATTCCCTTGGGCTTTCCTGTGGTGCCGGAGGTGTAGAGGATGTAGAGCGGGTGTTCCGAGTCATGCCCGACGGCGGTGTGCTCGGCGGACGCGGCGCCGACGGCATCGTCCCACCAGTGGTCCCGGCCTTCGGTCCAGTCCACGTCCTGGCCGTTACGCTTCACTACCACCACGTTCTGCACGGTGTGGCCATCATGGGCCAGTGCATCGTCAACGGCCGGCTTCAGCGGGCTGGGCTTGCCGCGCCGGTAGGTGCCGTCGGCAGTGACCACGAGCTTGGCCTCGGCGTCGTCGATGCGTGAGCGGAGCGCCTCGGAGGAGAACCCGCCGAACACGACGGAGTGGACGGCGCCGATCCGGGCGCAGGCCAGCATGGTAATGACGGCCTCGGGAATCATGGGGAGGTACACGGCCACCCGGTCGCCCTTGGCAACGCCGAGGGACTCGAACGCATTGGCAGCCTTCTTGACCTCCTCAGTCAGCTGCGCGTACGTGTAGCTGCGGGTATCGCCCGGCTCGCCCTCGAAGTAGATGGCAACCCGGTCGCCCTTGCCTGCCTCGACGTGCCGGTCCAGCGCGTTGTACGCGGCGTTGACCTCACCCCCGACGAACCATTTGGCGAATGGCGGGTTGGACCAGTCCAGTGCCTCTGTAAAATCCTTGCTCCAGGTCAGCAGCTCCCTGGCCTGCTTCGCCCAGAACGCCGGCCGGTCGGCGTTCGCCTCATCGTATTCGGCAGCGGTGACAACGGCGTCTGCCGCGAATTCCGGGCTGGGCGGGAAGGCGCGGGTCTCATGCAGGAGGTTTTCGAGGGCATCGCCCTGGTGGGAGCCTTGCTGGCCTTCCTGCTGCGCGGAAGCGGCCGGAACGGTGGCGGTGGAGCTGGGAGTGTCCTGGGACATGTGAACCTCATCATTCATCGATCTTTGCCGCGCGGGACGCCGTCCGGCGCAGGGCCCTCCGCCTGCACGGCGACGGGCTCCAGCCGGGACGGGCATACCGCAAAGAGCTGTTCCGCAACCAAGCCTAGTGCTTGCCGCCCACCCATTGTGCCCTCCGTCACAGATGCGCCAGTGAGCGGCATTTTTTAAGCGGTGAATGGTGATTTCCGCTGCCGCGGGCCGCGCCCGCGGACCTGCCCCAGCTAGTGATCAGCCTGGCTGTTGACTAGGCTGAGATGGAATTGTGACTTCACTTCGGACCGCTCCGCCCGGCGGCAATGCTGGCTGGGAGGGCCGGGACGCATGTCAAGACGGCACAGTTTTCGGGCCCGCACCGGGCCCGGTGCCGCCACGCTAAGGAGAGCAGAATGAACCAGCAAAGCTTCGGCCAGCGAACCGGCCCCGACGCGGAGCCGGGTGCCCGCGCTGCAGGTGCTGCCGGCGGGGCAAGCCGGCCGGCCGCGTCCGCAGGCAAGGCGGCGCCATCCCGCTTTTCCAAGGACGGGAACCAGACGGTGCTGGGTCCGTTCACGGTGCGGGACCTGACCGTGTTCGCTGCGACGCTCATCCTCTTCATCGCTTCCCTGCTGCCCATCTTCGGCGCACGCTACAACTTGTGGAACCTGAGCAACCTGTTCTTCCTCGGCCTGGGCATCGTCCTGCCCCTTATTGTGAGCGCCCTGTTCGCTGCGCGCAGGCTGGCGCCCGCCACCAAGATCCGGGTCGGGTCCCTGTCCATCGACCAATTCGCATCGGTGGTGGCGTCCTTTGCTGTCGCCTTCTTCTTCCTGACGGTCGCCGTCGCCTACGTTCATGTCCTGCTCGTGGCGCTGGTGGGTTCGGTCATTCTTTTTGCAGCCACCGTGCTGGGGCGGTTCCTTCCCTATTTGTCCGGCGACTTCCAGGGCCGGGCTGAAACGCCGGCGCACCTGGTGGCCCGGGACGCTGCCGTTCCGGTCCCGGCACCCCGGGCACCGAAGCAGCCCAAGCCGGAGTCCACGTCCCACCAGCCGAAGAATGGCGGAAAGGGCGTTGGTATGTTTGGCGGAGCAGGCGCCGGCTCCTCGGCAGTTCAGCCTGGTGCTTCCACCCAGGAGCCTGCCCGTTCCACCCCTGAGCCTGTCCGTTCCACCCAGCCGCCGGCTACTGCCGCCGTTCCCACCACCGGCGCGGGCGCCGGCAGCGCGGCTGCCGCTCCGGTCTCAACCGCACCGGAAGTAATGGACCGTACCCCCGACGGTGACGCGGGCCCGCCGACCCAGGCTGCCGACGTCGTACGCCCTGCCCAGGCGCCTGTTGCCGGCACTGCTGATGCCGCGACCTCCCCTTCCGCGGCACCGGAGGCCGCTGAAGCCACCCCCGCTGCTGCTGCCGCTCCCCGCGCTACCTGGGAACCGCCGGCTGCCACCGCCGTGCAGCAGCAAATCCGCTCCGAAGAGCCCATCGGAGCCACGGTCGACCCCGCCAGCCGTCACGGCGAAGCGGACGAACTCCCCATCCACGAGGCCTTCTGGTTCGCCGTTGCGCAGCACCGCACCGCGTTCGACCCCCGCACCGGGGCGCCCGCGTTCGTCATTGAGCCCGGCGGCTGGGTGCTCGCCCTTGAGGACCGGGGCCACGAATTCCTGGTCCAGCACACCGACGGGCGGCTGGGTGTCCTGCGGGACCTCAGCAACATCGAGCGCGGCTAAGACCCATGGCCGGGCTGCGGACAGCCAAATCCGGCGGGAAGGCGCCCGCCGGGCAGGGCATCCACCACGGCCAGACCATCGGCATGCCGGTGGTCTCCTCCGAGTCGCTGCTGGCACTGAAACGGCGGGCCCGGCGCATCAACAGGGCCCTTGCCGAGAAATACCCCTACGCGCACGCGGAGCTCGACTTCACCAACCCGTTTGAACTGCTGGTGGCCACGGTCCTGTCCGCGCAGACCACGGACGTCACCGTCAACCAGGTCACCCCGCTGCTCTTCGCGCGCTACCCGGATGCCCGGGCCATGGCGGAGGCGGAGCCGGCTGCCGTGGAAGAAATCATCAAACCCACGGGTTTCTTCCGGGCAAAGACCCGCAGCCTCATCGCCCTGGCAACCCGGCTGGTGGATGACTACGACGGGGTGGTGCCAGGACGGCTGGAAGACCTTGTGACCCTGCCAGGCGTGGGCCGGAAGACCGCCAACGTGGTCCTGGGGAACGCATTCGGCATCCCGGGCATCACCGTGGACACACACTTCGGCCGGCTGGCCCGCAGGTTCGGCTGGACCCAGTCGGAGGACCCGGTGCAGATCGAACACGACGTCGCGGAACTGTTCGAACCCAAGGACTGGACCATGCTTTCGCACCGGGTGGTCTTCCACGGCCGGCGCGTCTGCCACTCCCGCAAGCCCGCCTGCGGCGCCTGCCCGGTGGCAAACTGGTGCCCCAGCTATGGACTGGGCGAGACTGACGCGGCAAAGGCCGCAAAGCTCCTGAAGTACGAACTCGCGCCCGGCAGCGAGGCCCTGCTGGAACAGCTCCTGGCGGAAACCCACCGTGCGGCCGAGATCAGGATGGCGTCCCAAAAGAGGGCGCCGTGAGTGCACGCGAAGATCTCGCCAACCTGGCCCGGCGGGCTGAGGCGGGAACCTCCGGGCCCCCGGACCCCCGATGGGCTGCCCTGACGGTTGATGCTGCACGGGCCCGCAGGGCCGCCGTCCTGATGCTTTTCGGGGTGCTCGACGACGTCCCGGCAGAATCCGGCAAGCCCCTGGCGCCCGCGGACCTGGACGTCCTGCTCCTTGAGCGTGCCCACACGCTGGGTTCGCATCCGGGGCAGGTCGCTTTTCCCGGTGGCCGCATCGACCGCGGAGAGACACCCGTGGTGGCCGCGCTTCGCGAAGCGGAGGAGGAGACTGGCCTGGACTCAAGCGGGGTTGAAGTCCTGGGCACCCTCCAGGACCTGGGCCTCGCCCACACCAACTTCCTGGTGACGCCCGTCCTGGGCTGGTGGCAGTCACCATCGCCCGTCCGCGTGGTGGACTACGGCGAATCCGCCCAGGTCTTCCGCATCCCCGTCCGGGACCTGCTGGACCCGGACAACCGGGTCATGGCCACGGTGCACCGTGCAGGGCGCAGCTTCGACAGCCCTGCCTTCACCGTCAACGGGGTGCTGGTGTGGGGGTTTACCGGCATCGTGCTGAGCGGCCTCTTCGACCAACTCGGCTGGGCCGTACCCTGGGACCAGGACCGGCTGCACCCGATCGGCGCCTAGGGGCTTTGCAGGTTCAGGCCTGTTGCTGGCGCAGGTCCACCACGATCCCCGTGGCCGCGTTTTCCCGCATGGCCTTGATTCCGTCCCGGAGCAGGCTGAGGGACCTGAAGGTGGGTGACACGGCGACGGTGTTGCCGTCCCCGTCGGTCAGCCGCAGCCGGTACGCCTCATCGCTTACACGGTGTATTTCGAATCTGCCCGCCATGGACGAATCTGCCTCCTGGTATGCGTCATTGCATCAGCTTGTGACCGGTCTGCTTCAGTCGCGACTTGAACTGTAACCTGCGTCACCCTGCCCGTCGAACTACTCCCGGGTAGGTTACTTTCCGGTGCCGGGACGGCCTCCGCGTTCCTATTTCGCCTTGTCATAGGAGTCCACCACCGCCACGCTGACCGGGAATTCCACCGGGATCCTGCCGAACAACAACTCCTTCGCCGCGCTGGCAGCCTCCTCGATGGCGCAGATGACGGCGTCGACAGCCCCGACCGGCGCGTGGACCATAACCTCGTCGTGGAGGAAGAAGACCAGCTCCGCCCGGACGGCGCCACCCGTCCCGGCGGTGCCGTTCGGGCGCAACGCACGCAGCCGGCGTCGTAATTCTGCGAGCCAGCACGCCGCCCAGTCCGCCGCCGAGCCCTGCACCACAAAGTTCCGGGTGAAGCGCCCCCGCGACCGGGCAATCGACTCCGCGCGCCGCTGCTCGTCCGCCGTGGCCGAGCGCTGGCTCTGGAACCACAGCTCCGACGGCGGAGGCGTGCTCCGGCCCAACCTGGTGGTCACCGTCGTGCCGGACTCGCCCGCCCGCGCCGCCCGCTCCACGAAGTCCACGGCACGGGGATAAGTCCGGGCCAGCTGGGGCATGAGGCGGCCCGCTTCGCCGGACGTGGCCCCGTACATCGCACCGAGGAGGGCCGTCTTGGCCTTGGCGCGGTCGCCGCCAAACCCCTTGGCGGCGATGCCGGCGTAAAGGTCCTGGTCGCGGGCGGCCTCCGCCATCGAGGAATCCCGGGCGAGTGCCACCAGGACCCGCGGTTCCAGCTGGGAGGCGTCGGCGACGATCAGTTTATGGCCGGGATCAGCGTGCACCGCGCCGCGGACCAGGCGGGGGATCTGCAGCGCGCCTCCGCCGCGGGAGGCCCAGCGCCCGGAAACCACGCCGCCCACCACATATTCGGGCCGGAACCTGCCGCCGTGCACCCAGGCGTCCAACCAGGCCCAGCCATTGGCCGTATGCAGCCGCGACAGCTTCTTGTACTCCAGCAGGGGCTCGATGACGGGGTGGCTGGACTCCCGCAGTTCCCATTTCCGGGTGCTCTTCACCTCGATGCCATTGCGGTGCAGGGCACGCATCAGTTCCTGCGGGGAATCAGGGTTCAGCGCGGGGGAGTTGAGCAGGGCACGGAGCTCACGTGCCAGTGCTTCCAAACGGGCGGGCCGTTGACCGGGATGTGGCCGGGGGCCAAGGCAATCCGCGAGCATCTGCTCGTGCAGGTCCTCGCGCCACGGAACGCCGGCGTGTTGCATCTCGGCGGCCACCATGGCGGCAGCGGACTCGGCGGCGAGCAGGAGCTGCAGCCGTCCCCTGCGGTTCTCCTCCACGTCGACGGCGGCAAGCGCGCCCTGCTGGGCTGCGTATTCGGCCCGCACCTCTGCCAGGCCCCAGCGCGTTTCCGGGCCAGCCCCACCAACATCATCAAACAGCGCGTCCTGGTCCGCCGGCGGGGGCGGCGGCTGCAGGGTCCTCGGCGGAAGCAGCGGATCCTCGGCCGGGACCCGGTCCGTGTTCCGCGCATACTCGGTGTGGGCGGTGAACTGCGAGAACGCCAGGATGCTGCCGCAAAGGCTGACGTCATAGCAGCGTTCCACCTCGACGCCGGCCGCCAGCAGTGCCGGATACCAGTCCTGCGTACGGTGCCAGATCCAGCGTGGCGGCTGTCCGTTGGGCCGCGCGGCTTCCAGTTTACGGACGACGGCGGGCAGGTCGCCGTGGGGGACCACGCGCGGTTCCGAGGCGGCAGGCTGGGCGTGTCCGGCCTGGTTGAGTTCCTGGAGTGCGGCGCCGCCTGGATGGGCGGCGAGCAGCAGGTACATGGTCCAATTGTGCCCTGTTTTGGTCCTGGGCTTTTCCGCAGCCTTTCTTCGGCCTTTCCCGAGGCGCCGGTTATCCACATACGGCTGCTGCGGCCTTACCCTTGGTTCGCCGCCCCGGCAGAGTGGCCCTATGAGCAGGCACCAACTGAATGCCCCGCACACCGCGCCCCACGCTGACACCGGCGTGCTGTCCAGCGGAGCGGAACCGCCTCCCGTCGGTGGCGGCTGGGCGGACCAGGCGGCGGGGGACGGGTCCGCCTGGCTCCCGGACGGCAGCGAAGTGCTGCTGATAACGTCGTCCGCCGTTCTCCGTAGCGAAGTGGAGCGGATCGTGGCCGCTGCCGGCGGACACCTGCGCGTGGCAGCCGACACGGTCGAGGGTGGGCGGCACTGGGACGCGGTGTCTGCAGTCCTTGTAGGCAGCGATGTGCGGGAACTGCCGCCAAGGCGCCGCAGGCCCGCCGTCCTGGTGGGACTCGACGGCGAAGGTGACAGCCTCTGGCACCTCGCGGCCGCCCTCGGGGCCGAACGGGTTGCCGTGCTGCCGGACGCCGCCGCATGGCTGGCTGACCACCTCAGCAGGTCCCGGTCCCCGGGCCCCGGCGGCGTGGTGCTTGGTGTTACCGGCGGCTGCGGTGGGGCAGGCGCCACCACGGCCGCCATCTGGATAGCCCAGGCGGCTGCCGGGTTGGGCATCCGGGTCCTCCTGGTCGACGGTGACCCCTGGGGAGGCGGGCTGGAGCTGGCGCTCGCGGCCGAGGAGAACCCCGGGCTGCGCTGGCCGGACCTCGCAGGGGCCAGGGGCAGCATTGACCCCCTGCAGCTGGCGGACTCCCTGCCGGTGGCGGGTGGCTTCGCATTCCTGTCCTGGCCGGCAGCCCGGGAACAACCTCTCCCCGTCGCCGCTGCCACCACGGCGGGCGTGCTCGATGCTGCCCGCCGTGGTTATGAGCTGGTGGTGGTGGACGTGGGCCGGGGCGCCGAACCGCTCCGGACGGTTGCGTGGGACTGTGACCGCATCATGATGGTGGTTCCCGCTCAGCTGAAGGCAGCGGTGGCTGCCGTGCGCGTATTGCAGGAGCTTCCGCCCGTGGAGGCCGCCCTCCTGGTCCGCGGGCGTCCCGGGACCGCACTGGACAGTTTCCTGATCGCGGATGCCATCGGGCTGCCGGTCCAGGGGCGGGTGCCTGAACTGCGGGCCGTTCCTGGGGCCGTGGAAGCGGGCCGACTCCTGGACCTTGGGAAGCGGCGGAACGTCCGGCACTTCGCGGCATCGGTACTCGACTGGCTGGGGGATGACCTGCCGGCAGGGGAACTGGCATGAGCCGGCCCCGTCCCGCAGGAGGAGAGATGGGTGCCCGGCGCAGTGCCCGGCTGCTCGAGGCATACCAAACGAGCCAAGCGAACCCTGTGAACCAGGCAGGCCGGCAGGCACGGCGGCGGGAGGCGGCCGGTGACCGTACGGCGGTCGACGATGGACTCCTGGAATCCGTCCGCGAGTCCATGATGGCTGACGCGGGTGCCGTGACACCGTCCCGCGTTGCCGCCGCGGTCCAAGCTACGGGGAAATTATTGGGGACTGCCGGTTCCCTCGCCGCTGTGGAGCGGATCAGTGCCGAGTTGAACGGGCTGGGACCGCTGCAGGAGCTCGCCCGGGATCCCGCCGTCACCGACATCTTCGTCAACGCTCCCGACTCGGTGTGGGTGGACCGGGGTCGCGGCATCGAGCCTGCCCCCGTCATGTTCGAGGGTGAAGGCCCGTTGCGGGCACTGGCCTGCAGGTTGGTGGCTGCCGGTGGCCGCCGACTGGACGACGGCTCACCCTGTGTCGATGTCAGGCTGGCCGGCGGCTACCGTGTCCACGCCGTGTTGCCGCCGGTTTCCACGTCAGGAACGCTGCTGAGCGTCCGCATCCGCCGTGAGCGGGTCTTCACCATGGCCGAAATGCGCTCCGGGGGAATGTTCGGTCCGCTGGTGCAGACTGTGCTTGAGAGGGTGGTGGAGCGAAGACTGAGCTTCCTGGTCAGCGGCGCCACGGGCTCGGGGAAGACCACCCTGCTGTCCACCCTGCTCGGCCTGTGTCCGGCGGAGGAACGCCTGGTCCTGATCGAGGACGCGTCTGAGCTGAACCCCGTGCACCCGCACGTCGTGGCCCTTGAGTCGCGCCACGGGAACCTCGAAGGGGGCGGCGCCGTGGACTTGGGGGAACTGGTCCGGCAGGCGTTGCGGATGCGGCCGGACAGGCTGGTGGTGGGCGAGTGCCGGGGTGCCGAGGTGCGGGAGCTTCTGACCGCCATGAACACCGGGCACAGCGGCGGAGGGGGCACCATCCACGCCAACACCGCAGCAGCGGTCCCGGCCCGGCTGACGGCCCTTGGCGCGCTCGCCGGGATGGGCCCTGATGCGGTGCGGCTCCAGGCTGCGAGCGCCCTCGATGTCGTGGTCCATGTCGGCAGGACGCCCCGGGGCCGGGAAGTGCTGTGCGTGGGGGTCTTCAGTGATGGTCCGGACGGCCTTGCCGTCGTGCCGGCACTCGTTGACGGAGGCTCGCCCGGCCCGGCGTGGCCTGCATTGGCGGCCCGGCTGGACATAGCGCCGGGGGAGGACCCGTGATGGTTATCGTGGCCGTGCTTCTGTGCGCGGCGGTGGTGGTGCTGCTTAAGCCGCCGGTGGGTGCGGCTGCCAGGCTCCGTGCTGCAGCCGGTAAGGCGCGTGGCGCTCCAGCGCGGGCAGATCCTGGTTTTGCCCGGTGCTGGCCCATCCGCAGGGCCAAGGTGGCCGGTGGAACAGGGAAGGCGCACGGCGGGCCGGGGCTGATCCTGTTGGTGCAGCAGCTGGCTGCGCTGCTCAGGGGCGGCCGGACACCCGGGCGGCTCTGGGAGGAACTGTGGATTTTGTACGGCGAGGCCGGGCAGGAGGTGCAGCTGCGTCCCGCTGGTCGTCCGGCGACGGCCGTTCTGTCGGACGGATCCGTAGCCGTCCTGGCGTCAGCGCGTGCTGCCGCAGCGACGGGAGCACCGGTTTCGGACGCGATCCGGCGTTCCCTGCCCGCGGCATTCCCGGGCAGGGAAAGAGCCAGGGAGGCAAAGACCTGGTCCGACCTGGCAGCATGCTGCGATATTGCGGAAGCCAGCGGATGTCCGCTCGCCGACGTGCTGACCAGGTTCGCGGCCCAGCTCGAGGCAGAGGAGGACGCCGACGCTGCCCGGCAGACGACCTTGGCCGGCCCCAAGGCAACGGTCCGGCTCCTGACTTGGCTTCCGCTGATGGGACTGGGACTGGGGGCGGCACTGGGAGTGGACCCGCTGGCAACACTGCTTGGCACGCCCTTGGGGCTGGCCGCACTCGCTGGCGGGGGTGTCCTGACTGTCGCCGGAAGGGTGTGGTCCGCCCGCCTCGTCTCCATGGCGGCTGGGGCCGGGACACCATGACCGGAGCATGGGCTCCGGTACCGGTACCGGTACTGTTCCTGTTGCTCGCGGCCGGTGTGTGGCTCGCCTGCCCGGGGCAGGGCGGGCCGAGGAGACGGCTCCTGCGGGCGTGCCGGCAGCGTCTGCCGGAGCTGGAATCGGCGGGATCCACAGCGGGCCAGGCCGCTGGAGGTTTGACCGACACCGCGATGATGCTCGAACTCGTGGCGGCGACGCTGGACGCCGGTGCTGGAATCGGCCGTTCCCTGGCGTTGGTGGCCGGTTCAGCCTCACCCCGTTACAGCGACGCGCTGCGGCCGGTGGTTTCTGCGCTGGCCATTGGTGCTGACTGGGAGACGGCGTGGCGCAGCTCTGCGGTCCGCCTCCCCGAAGTCCTGGAGCTGCGCGACGCCCTGGGCTTTGCGGCGCTGACGGGCGCTCCTTCGTCGGCGATCCTGTACGCCCAGGCCGCGAGGCTTCGGCGGGAAAGGTTCCGCGCAGCCGAGAAGCGTGCCGCTTCGCTGGGCGTAAAGCTGGTGGTTCCGCTGGGCCTGTGTTCCTTGCCAGCCTTCATCTGCCTGGGAGTCGTCCCGGTACTGCTGGCCCTGGTTCCGGCCGGTTCCTAGCAGCGGAACCTGCCCCCGCGCGTCCTGGCTCTTGGATGCACCCTTCCTCCACAGCAGTGCAAGAGCCCCGCTTATCCACTTAGCCAGCCTCGTCCCTTACCCGCTCCGGCTGCTCCGGGAAGAGTCAGGACTGCCGGTAATCCGCCGGTCCATCATGAAAGGAACCCAGATGTCCATCCACCACCCCAACTTCACCCACGGCACTGGCTGCAGCAACGGAACTGGCCTCATGGACGGGACTGCCTCCACGGATGGCAGCGGGGCCCTCGCGGCTTCCCCGCAGGGCACCCCGGGAACGGGAGGCAGTCTGCACGATGGCGGTGTGGGGCACCAGCCTGGGCCGGTGCAGGATAACGTCGTTGAGCTGTATCCCGGCTACCGTCGGCGGCGGACACGGCAAGGCATCAGGCTGCGGGGGTCGGAAGCCGGAATGGCCACCGCCGAGTACGCCATCGCCACTCTGGCTGCCGTGGGCTTCGCCGGACTGCTCGTGTTCATCCTCCGCAGTGACGAGGTGCGCGGATTCCTGCTGACCCTGATCCGTACCGCCCTGGCGTTGCCGTGATCCGCGTGCCGGCAGGGCTGCGGTGGCCAGGTTCCCGCCCGGCCGGCTGCGCCCTGAACGCGGGTGCCGCAGGTGCAGGCGGGCGAACGGCCGGTGGGCCGGACTGCCGCGGGACGGTAACGGCGGAGTTTGCCGTGGCCCTGCCGGCGGTCGTGGCCCTGCTGGCCATGCTGCTCGCGGCTGCGGCCGCAGGCATGACGCAACTGCGGATCGAAGAGGGAGCCCGTGCCGGGGCAAGGGCTTTGGCCCGGGGTGACAGTCCGGCAGCCGTGGAAGGAACGGTCAGGACCCTTGCCGGCGGATCTGCCTCCACTTCCGTGGCTGCCGACGGCGAGTGGCTGAGTATCACTGTCTCGGACCGGGTTCCCGGTCCACTCGGCTCCGCCATCCCGTGGACCCTCACAGCCCGGGCATCGGCACGCAGCGAGACGCCAGGCAGCGAGACGGCAGACAGCAGGAGTGCCGGCGGGTCAGCGGCCGGAGGCAGTTCTTGACGGGGGCCCGGCGGAACCCGGCGCCCCGGGAGACGCAGGACGGCGGGGACAGCGGTGGGACCGGGAAACCGCAACACCCGTGGAATGCACGGGAGCGGGGCTCCGGGACCATCCTGGCCGCGGGGCTTGCACTCGTGGTCATGGCGGCCATGGCCGTCGTGCTGCTGCTGGCACAGTCGGCCGTGCTGGCAAGCCGTGCCGCTGCGGCAGCAGACCTCGCGGCGCTGGCGGGAGCGGATGCGCTGCGGGGCATCACCCCAGGGGAGCCATGCACCATCGCCGCGGAGGTGGCAGGCCGGCACGCGGCGGCCTTGCTCAGTTGCGTCGAGGGTTCCGGCCAGACCCTTGAAGTCCGCACAGAGCTGGACGAAAGGTCAGTGCTGGGGCCGGCAACCGGGCGGGCGCGCGCCGGGCCGCCGCCCTAGGCGACTTGGCCCTGGGCGGAAGGAGATCCATTTACTGGTTGGCTTCCACCGGCACGGGGGGAGCTTCGGCGGCGTCCCTGAGCAGGACGTCCAGTAAGGTCACCGCCGCGGCCTTGTCCAACGGGTTGTTCTTGTTGCCGCACTTGGGGGACTGGACGCAGGACGGGCATCCGGAATCACACTCGCAGGCCTTGATCGCATCCCGGGTGGCCGTCAGCCAGACCTTGGCCTTATCGAAGCCCCGCTCGGCGAAGCCCGCGCCGCCCGGGTGCCCGTCATACACGAAGATGGTGGGCACTCCGGTGTCGGCGTGCAGTGCCGTGGACACTCCGCCGATGTCCCACCGGTCACTGGAAGCCACCAGCGGCAGGAGCCCGATCGAGGCATGTTCGGCCGCATGCAGTGCGCCCGGGAACTGGGCTTCGATGAGTCCCGCCGCCGTCAGCGTCCTGTTGTCGACGACGAACCATACGGCTTTGGTGAACAGGTCACGTGCTCCCAGCTCCAGCGGTTCCTCGCCGAGCACCTCGTTGGAAATGAGGGCCTTGCGCTGGAAGGAGACAACCTGGGTGGTCACCTTCACGTCACCGAAGTGGACTGTCACGTCCCCCCACTGCATGCTCCGCTGCGTATCCAGCACTTCGATCTGGGTCACGTCCCGTGCGGTGGTGTAGTAGTCGGGATTCGCGCGGCGCACCATGACGCAGTGATCGTCTTCGTTCAGGTCCTCCACCACGTAGGTGTCGCCCTGGTGGACGTAGACGGCCCCGGTGTGGGCCTGGTAGTGGGTCTGCGGCGAGTCCATCGTGCCCAGGAGGGACCCCGTCTCGGCATCGACGATGCTCACCGGGCCCCCGCCGTCACCCCGCAGGCTGACCATGCCCGCGGCACTTTGGGAATGCGTCCAGAACCAGCCCGCGGGCCGCCTCCGGAGATAGCCCTGCGCCACCAGCCGGTCCAGGAGCATTTCCGCGGTGCTGCCGAAGAGGTCGAGCTCAGCCGGACCCAGCGGCAGCTCGGCCGCCGCCGCGCACAGGTGGGGGCCCAGCACATAGGGATTGGAGGGGTCGAAGACTGTCGCCTCGACCGACACATCGAAGATGGCCTCGGGATGGTTTACGAGGAACGTGTCCAGCGGGTCGTCGCTGGCCACGAATGCAGCGATCGCGTCCTGCCCGGCGCGCCCTGCCCTGCCGATCTGCTGGAACAGGGATGCGCGGGTTCCCGGCCACCCGGCCACCAGGACTGCGTCGAGGCCGGAGATGTCGATTCCCAGTTCCAGGGCCGAGGTGCTGGAGACCCCCAGCAGCTTGCCCGAACGCAGGGACTTCTCAACCTCACGCCGTTCCTCCGGCAGGTACCCGGAGCGGTAGGCTGCCACCCGCTGTGGCAGGCTGGGATCCACCTCGTCGAGCAGCCGCTTGGTGATGGAGGAGATGGTTTCGGCGCCGCGCCGGGACTTAATGAAGGCGATGGTGCGGACCTGGGCGGATACCAGGTTGGCCAGCAGGTCCGAGGTTTCCGCTACCGCCGTCCGCCGTTCCCTGGCGCCGTTTTCGCCCTTGATGTCAGTCAGCGCCGGTTCCCAGAAAGCCACGGTGGTGGCTCCGTGCGGTGAGCAGTCGCCGGACACGGCCTTCACCGGGGCGCCGATGAGGCGGGAGAACGAGGCGTCAGGCTCTGAAGCTGTTGCCGACGCAGCGATGAACACCGGTTCGGGAAATGAGGTTCCCGCGCCGTAGTAGGCACAGATGCGGCGCAGCCGCCGCAGAAGGTTGGCAACGTGCGACCCGAACACGCCACGGTAGCTGTGGGCCTCGTCCACGATGATGTAGCGCAGCCGGCGGAAGAACCCGGCCCACCAGGCGTGGTTGGGGAGGATGCCAAAATGCAGCATATCGGGGTTGGCCAGGATGAAGTTGGCGTGGTCCCGGATCCACCGGCGAGAGGCGGGATCCGTGTCGCCGTCATACGTTTCCGCCCGGACCGTGGGCAGCTTCAGGGCGCGGATGGCATTCAGCTGGTCGGCGGCCAGCGCCTTGGTGGGGGAGAGGTAGAGCGTCACCGCGCCATCGCCGTGGATCTTTCCCGGATCTGCAAGGACCCGCAGCTCCGAGCGGTGGATGGCGTCCAGCGCGGGCAATTGGTAGGCCAGTGACTTCCCGGAAGCGGTACCCGTGGCGATCACCACGTGCTCCCCGGAGTGGGCGATATCGGCAGCTTCCACCTGGTGCCTGAACGGCTCGCGGATGCCGAGCGAGCTGTAGGCCATGACCAGGTCCGGGTGCACCCACTTCGGCCAGGGTTCGTGGATGGCGGCCCGGGCAGGTATGGTCCGGACATGACGCAGCTGTTCCGGGTCCGGGCCACGGCCCAGCAGGGGGAGCAGGGAGTCATGGGGATTCACCCCACCATTGTTTCATCCGGCAACGGCCGCGCAGGCACGGTTCGCTGCGGAAAACAGCCCGCCGGCGGAACTCAGCTGAGCGAGAGGTCCTCTCCCTCATGCGATGCCGAGAGCATCAGGACCCGGGCGATGGCGCTCCAGCCCAGGTGCGAGTACAGCTTCTGGCCGTCGGCGGACGCCAACAGCAGCCCGGTCTGCACGTCGTGCCCGAAGGCCTGGGCGGCCAGCGCCCGCATGATGAAACTGCCCAGGCCCCTGCGCTGGAAGGCCGGCTGCGTGATGATCTTGTCGAATACCGCGGTGTCGCCAACAACGAACACCCGTCCGCTGGCCGCGACGGTGTCCCCGGAGCGGACCTCGGCATAGTGAACGCCGTCCTCCTCGAAGGTGTGCAGGCGGAATTCGTCGTCGGAAAGCCACGGATCCTCGGCGTCCTGGGTCTCCATGTCGACGATCATCATCGTCTGCGAATCGGAGGTCACGTTGAGCCCGTGCTGGGCCGCCAGCGACGTGTACCGGGCGGGGTTGTTGGTCAGGACCGTCAGCACCCGCGCGGGTGACTGGGCCGTCCTGGCAGCCAGGAATGCGAACTCGGCATCCGTGGGTTCGGACGCGAAAACTTCCCATTCACCACTCGTGTCCGCCCGGAACGCAGTGGGGAAGCGGCCCTCGGTGGAGGTCCGATAGCCTCGGCAGCCCGCCCAGCCGGCAACCCAGACTTCAAGCAGGCCAGTGATGTCTTCAACGATGGTTTCCGGGCTCATGGCATGAGACTATGCCAGCGCGATCGCCAGCAACAGGGGGCAGGAAAGAGCTTATGCAATCGTGATACGCACCGGGTGTGGGTGGCCCTGCGGGCATGATCTGGGATCCCGCCCGCCAGCCACCGTGTACCAGCCGGTACCCTTAAATACGTGGCTTTGAACCGAATTGTCCTCTTTTACGGCTTTACCCCCATCGCAGATCCTGACGCGGTGCGGCTCTGGCAGCGTGCCCTCTGCGAGAAACTGGGACTGACGGGCCGTATCCTCCTTTCCAAGGACGGCATCAACGCCACGGTCGGCGGGGAAATCGGCGCCGTTAAGCAGTAC
Organism: Arthrobacter sp. E70; assembly: GCF_058266945.1. NCBI lineage: Bacteria > Bacillati > Actinomycetota > Actinomycetes > Micrococcales > Micrococcaceae > Arthrobacter > Arthrobacter sp. E70. The sequence continues at coordinate 32,166 of NZ_JBYQFR010000010.1, forward strand.
GTCAAAACCACGCGCGAATACCCCGGCTTCCGCGGCATCGACGTCAAATGGTCCGACGGCGGCGCGGAGGACTTCCCCCGGCTCAGCGTCAAGGTGCGGGATGAGATCGTCTCCTTCGGCGCTCCTGGAGAGCTCAAGGTGGACGGGAACGGCGTGGTTGGCGGCGGGAAGCACCTCAAGCCGGAGGAACTTCATGAGCTCGTGGAGGCCAAGAAGCAGGAGGGCGGGGACGTCGTCTTCTTCGACGGCCGGAACGCCTTCGAAGCGCAGATCGGCCGCTTCAAGGACGCCGTGGTCCCTGACGTGGCCACTACCCATGACTTCATCAAGGAGCTCGAGTCCGGCAAGTACGACGACCTCAAGGACAAGCCGGTGGTCACCTATTGCACGGGCGGCATCCGATGCGAGGTCCTGTCCAGCCTGATGGTGAACCGCGGCTTCAAAGAGGTCTACCAGCTGGACGGCGGCATCGTCCGCTACGGCGAGGCCTTCAAGGACCAGGGGCTCTGGGAGGGCTCCCTCTACGTCTTCGACAAGCGCATGCACCTGGAGTTCAGCGACCAGGCCAAGACCATCGGGCAGTGCGCCCGCTGCTCAGCGCCCACCAGCAAGTTCGAGAACTGCTCCAACCCCAGCTGCCGCACCCTGACGCTGTACTGCGCCGGGTGCGCGTCCAGCCCCGGGACGCTCCGCTGTCCCGAGGGCTGCGCGGCTGCCTGACCAGTACAGCACTTAGAGCCGGCGCAGGCGCAAAGCGAAATTGGCCGCGCTGTGGGCCTCCAGCCTCACGGTCAGTGCGCTGTCCGTGGACAGGTAGATGACGTTCTCACGGTTAACGCCACAGCGGAGCCCGAGGTCCACCAAAGTGAGGGTCTCGGTGCGGACGGTGAAGGTGACCCGCCGCTGGCTGCGGCACGCGAGAGCCAGCATGTAGGTTCCAGTGTGCAGGACCGCGGAGGACAGGGTCCGGACTTCGCCGGAGGCCAGCAGCCCGGCTTCGGCATACACCACCTCTTGGGGGACGTCCGGGAATGTCCGGGACACCCACTCACCCAGCCCGGCTTCGCTGACCGGATCCTGCTGCAGCGGGTCCCGGGTGAAGGGCGCCGCGGGGACTGCGTCGCCGGTGCCCTGCACGCTGCCGGCCCGTCCGTCGTCGTACGTGTATTCACAGCCGGTCAGTGCTCCTGCCCCCAGCACGCACGCCAGCACAAGCCCAAGCGCGACGGCGGGCGCCGGCTTCACTGCCGGGGGCGCCCCCGGCGTCCTGTCAGGACGGGGCGCGGAGAATCTCCGCACACTGGGCATAGTCCGACTTTAGGCCCCTGGCTGGCGGGGGGCCAGAGCCCGCGGGGCAGTTATTGCGCTGGTGCCAGCTGGTAGGCGTATACCAGCGGTGCGTCCACGCTGGCGCCGCTGATTTCCACCCGTCCGGCCGCGGGCACGGTGATCCTGGTGGTCTCCTTGCTGCCGTTGCAGGCTGCCCCGGCTTCCGCCACCGCCTTGCCGTCCAGCGTCACGTCAAAGAACGCCTTGCCGCTGCCGTCGCACACGAGGGTGAGCGTATACCTGCCCGCAGGAACGGTGGCCGCCTGCTGCACGGTGCGGTTCCGGTTGAGGATCTTTCCCGAGTCCTGGAGCACAACGCCCGGCGCCTCCGGCAGCGCGGTGGCCCGCCACTTCGGAACATCCGCGTTCTCCACCGAAGACGTGGACGAGCACCCGGCCAGCCCGAAGACGGCGGAGAGTGCCAGTACGGCTGCGGACACGGCTGCGGGCAGCGTCGGACGCCGGACGGTTCCGGGGGCCCGGCGGGCACGCGGAAGGAGGGAGAGGCGGGAAGGCATGGCACCACCGTACCCCCGCGCGGCGGCCGGACTAAACTTGAGCGGTGCCTAGATCCCCGTACGAGTTCACCGCCGGCAACACCCCCGACGCCCCCCGCAGCGATTCACCCGAACTGCTCGCCGCGCTCGCCGCGGACCTGCGCCAGCTGGACTACACGCTCGACGGCGTCGCCCGGCTCCTGGGCCCAACTGCCTCCGCGGCACTGAACCGGGACCAGGTCATCCCCGCGATGCTCGCTGCGGAAAAGGCAGTCCGGGCGGACAACGGCGCAGCGCCGCTCGCCGCCGTCGTCCGGCTTTGGCTCCTCGCCGAACCCCAGGAACGGGACAGGCTCGACGACGCCCTGCCGGGGCTCCGCGCGGACGGTCTCCTGGCGCTGGGGCTGGTGCAGCCCGTGCCCGGCACGTCCCTGCTGACGGCCCGGGCGGACCTGCGGCCCTACGGCTGGGATGCCAACGAGGACGGCAGCGGCGGCGCAGAACTGTGGGTTGCCAGCGACCTCGCCGCCCACCAGCAGGCGGGCGTGCTGCGGCACGACCACGTCCTGGGCATCGGGCAGGCGTCCACCACGCTGGTGCAGACCACCATCCGCCGCCATACGGAGCGCGCGCTGGACCTGGGGACCGGCTGCGGCATCCAGGCCTTCCACCTGCTGCACCACTGCGAGCATGTGACCGCCACCGACATCTCCGAACGCGCCCTCGCCTACGCCCGCTTCAACATCCTGCTCAATGCCGACGCCCTGTCCGTGGACCCGGAGCGGCTCGGCGAGCGGGTGAGCCTGCGCCTGGGCTCGCTGCTCGAGCCCGTAGCCGGGGAGGAATTCGGGCTGGTGGTGTCCAACCCGCCGTTCGTCATCACCCCGCGCACCGCCGGCGAGGACACCGCGGACCAGTTCACCTACCGCGACGGCGGCCTGCCGGGCGACGGGATTGTCTCCGCCCTGGTTGCCGACCTGCCGGGCGTCCTGGCACCGGGCGGCACGGCCCAGATGCTCGGCAACTGGGAGGTTCCCGCCGGGGCTGCATGGCAGGAGCGGCCGAGGTCATGGGTGCGGCCCGGCGTGGACGCCTGGTTCATCCAGCGCGAGCAGGTCAGCCCTGAACAATACGCCGAAACATGGCTGCAGGACGCCTCCGAGTCCCGGGACCGGAAACATTACCGGGATGCCTACGCCGCCTACCTCGCCGACTTCGAGTCGCGGAACGTGGAAGGGATCGGCTTCGGCATGGTGTGGTTGCGCCGTCCCGGGGCCGGCGCGCATGCCTCGGCGCAGGCCGCGCTCAGCCGGTTCGAGGAAATCACGTACCCCATTGAGCAACCCATCGGCCCCCACCTGGGCGCCGCCGTCGAACGCCATGACTGGCTGGCAGGGCACAGCCTTGAGGACGCGCACCTGCTGGTGGCGGACGATGTCACCGAGGAACGCCACCAGCGGCCGGGCGCCGAGCACCCGGGGGTGATCCTGCTCCGGCAGGGCGCAGGGCTGCGCCGCACCAACCTGCTGAGCACCGAACTTGCCGGCTTCGTGTCCGCGTGCGACGGCGACCTGACCGCCGGGCAGATTGCCGGTGCGCTTGAGGCGTTGCTGGGCGGTGCGGCGGGCGGCGGCGACGGGTTCGATGACGGTTCCTTCCGGCGTGCCCTCCTCACCGACGTGGCCAATCTGGTGCGCGACGGCTTCCTGGTTCCGGCCGGGGAATGAGGCCGGGGAAGCCTCCCCGGCAACCCCCCTCTTTTCCACATGGATGCGCAGAATTCTGCAAAATATGGTGAACTAGGCGAACATGGGCGCATCTGCCCGAGCAATCTTTTTCTGTAGGAGCACCGTGCCAAGCAAGGCCAAAACCGGCAAGAAACTCGTGATTGTGGAGTCTCCAGCCAAGAGCAAGACCATCGCCAAGTACCTGGGCGAGGGCTTCATCGTAGAGGCCTCCATCGGTCACATCCGCGACCTGCCGCAGCCGTCCGAGCTCCCCGCCGAGCTGAAGAAGACCTCGGTCGGCAAGTTCGCCGTCGATATCGAGCACGACTTCAAGCCCTACTACGTTGTCTCCCCGGACAAGAAGAAAAAGGTGACCGAGCTCAAGGCCGCGCTCAAGGACGCCGACGAACTCTACCTCGCAACCGATGGGGACCGCGAGGGCGAAGCCATCGCGTGGCACCTGCTGGAAGTGCTCAAGCCCAAGGTCCCCGTCTACCGGATGACGTTCGGTGAAATCACCAAGGAAGCCATCCAGCGCGCCATGGGCAACCTGCGCGACGTGGACCAGGACCTGGTGGACGCCCAGGAAACCCGCCGTATCCTGGACCGCCTCTACGGCTACGAGATTTCCCCGGTGCTGTGGCGCAAGGTGGCGCGCGGGCTGTCCGCCGGCCGCGTGCAGTCCGTGGTCACCCGCATGGTGGTGGACCGCGAACGCGAACGGATGGCCTTCAAGGCCGCCTCCTACTGGGACCTCACCGGCCAGTTCGGCGCGGACTCGGGCTCCTTCAAGGCGAAGCTCGCCGCCGTGGACGGCGCCAAGGTAGCCAGCGGCCGTGACTTCAATGACGACGGCGAACTCATCTCCAAGAACGTCGCCCACCTTAATGAGGAGCTGGCCACGTCCCTGGCCGCGGGACTGCAGGACGCCGCGTTCCGCGTCCGTGCCGTTGACACCAAGCCTTACACCCGCCGGCCGGCTGCCCCGTTCACCACCTCCACGCTGCAGCAGGAGGCCGGCCGGAAACTGCGTTTCTCGTCCAAGAGCACCATGCAGATCGCCCAGCGCCTGTATGAAAACGGCTACATCACGTATATGCGTACCGACTCCTCGGCGCTGAGCGACGAAGCCATCACGGCCGCCCGCCGGCAGGCCTCAGAACTGTACGGCCCGGAGTACGTGCCGCAGTCCCCCCGCGTGTACTCGAACAAGGCCGCCAACGCCCAGGAAGCGCACGAGGCCATCCGGCCCGCCGGTGACTCCTTCCGCACTCCCGCGCAGGTGGCCTCCCAGCTCTCCGGCGACGAGTTCAGGCTCTACGAACTCATCTGGAAGCGCACTGTCGCCTCCCAGATGGGCGATGCCAAGGGCTCGACGGCGACCATCCGCCTGGGTGCCGTGGCCAGCGACGGCCGGGACGCCGAGTTCTCCGCCTCCGGCACCGTGATCACGTTCCCCGGCTTCCTCGCCGCCTATGAGGAAGGCAAGGATGAGACCCGCGGCGACGACGATTCGGACGAAGCCCGCCGGCTGCCGAACGTGGCCAAGGGTGACTCCCTGACCGCTGCAGACATCGTGGCAGTGGGCCACGAGACCTCACCGCCGCCGCGGTACACGGAAGCGTCCCTGACCGCGGAGCTGGAGAAACGCGGCATCGGCCGCCCGTCTACGTATGCCTCCACTATTTCCACCATCCAGGACCGCGGCTATGTGCGGAAACAGGGCTCGGCGCTGGTGCCCAGCTGGATTGCCTTCTCGGTGATCCGGCTGCTGGAGCAGCACTTCAGCGACTACGTCGATTACGAGTTCACCGCCGACATGGAAGGCGACCTGGACAAGATCGCCAACGGCCAGGAAGCCGGCGCCTCCTGGCTGCGGCACTTCTACTTCGGCGAGGATTCCGATCCCGGCCTGTTGAGCATCGTGAACAACCTGGGCGAGATCGACGCCCGGGAAATCAACTCCATCCCGATCACCGACGAGATCACCCTGCGGGTGGGCAAGTTCGGCCCGTACCTGGAGAGCTCCGCCGCCGTGGTGGACCCGAAGACGGGCGAGATCGTCGAGTCGGCGCGCGCCAATGTGCCCGAGGACCTGGCACCGGACGAACTGACCGCGGCCAAGGCCATCGAGCTGATGGAGACGGCGGCCCCGGAGGAACGCGTCCTCGGCACCGACCCGCACACCGGGCACACGGTGGTGGCAAAGAACGGCCGCTACGGCGCCTACGTCACCGAGGTCATCCCTGAGATGACCGAGGAACAGATCGCCGCACAGCCGGTGGAGTACTACAAGAACGGCAAGCCCAAGCCCCCGAAGAAGCCGGTCAAGGCCAAGCCGCGCACCGGGTCGCTCTTCAAGTCCATGACTGTCGAATCGGTCACCCTGGACGAGGCGCTGCAGCTGATGAGCCTCCCGCGCGCCCTGGGGGAGGACGCCGAAGGCAACCTCATCACGGTGCAGAACGGCAGGTTCGGCCCGTACCTGAAGAAGGGGACGGACTCCCGGTCCATCGGGTCTGAAGAGGAAATCTTTACCATCACCCTGGACCAGGCCCTGGAGATCTACTCCCAGCCCAAGCAGCGCGGTGCCCGCGCCGCAGTGCCGCCGCTGGCGGAGTTCGGCCCGGACCCGGTGTCCGAAAAGAACATCGTGGTGAAGGAGGGCCGGTTCGGGCCCTACATCACGGACGGCATCACCAACATCACCGTTCCCCGCGCCACCTCCCTGGAGGAACTGACGCGCGAACAGGCCGTGGAACTGCTGGCCGAGAAGCGCGCCAAGGGCCCGGTCAAGCGCACGGCCGCCCGCAAGGCGCCGGCCAAGAAGAAGGCAACGGCCAAGAAGTAATACGGTGGCCGGCGCGTTTGCGCCGGCCACCGTATCGTGATCGGCTAGGGGAATGACTGAACAGCCGGGAATCGACGACACCAATCCGCTCAACGACCTTGAGGAGAAGCTCGCCACCGGCGGGCAGCCAGACGCGAACCCCGTGGACGTCATCCTGTCCTTCCTGAACAGCGAGGTCTACATCATCAGCCCGGACACGGTGGAAACCGAGGACTCGCAGGTGGAACCCCTGGTTCTGGCCAACGCCGATGGCGACCCCGTCCTGGCGGTCTTCTCACACCCCAGCCGGGTGGACCAGCCGTACCTGGAGGCTGCCCCGAACGTGCTCGGTACCCAAGGCGCGGCCATCATCGCCAACATCGGCGACGAACTGGGCCTGGTGATCAATCCCGGAGCCGCGTACGGTTTCGAAATCAATCCGGAGGGCGTGGCCAACATCAGGCGCGACTTCAAGCGCGCCGACGAGGAATAATGGGTCCATGCGGCTAGGCGTCCTCGATATCGGGTCCAACACTGTCCATCTGCTCCTGGTGGACGCGCACCCCGGTGCCCAGCCGGTTCCGTTCGCGTCACATAAGCGGCCCCTGTCCCTGGTGCAATACCTCGAACCCGACGGCAGCATCAGTGACCAGGGCCAGCATGAACTGACCGAGTTCGTCCTGGAAGCCTGGGAGTTTGCCGCCCGGCACAAGGCAGAGGACCTGCTGGCTTTCTGTACCTCGGCCATCCGCGAGGCCACCAACGGACCGGCCGTCCTCGCCCGCGTCAAGCACGAAACCACCGTGACCCTCCAGGAACTGACCGGCAGCGAAGAGGCGTCCATGACCTTCTTCGCGGTCCGGCGCTGGCACGGCTGGGGTGCCGGTCCCATCCTCAACCTGGACATCGGCGGCGGTTCCTTCGAAATGGCTTTCGGCCAGGACGAGCTTCCCGAAGTGGCCACCTCGGTGCCGCTGGGCGCCAGCCGCCTCACCCGCGACTGGCTGGCGGAGGATCCGCCGTCGGCCAAGAGCGTCAAGGAACTCCGGCGCTACATCCGGGCCACGCTCAAACCCGCGGTCCGGGAATTCGACGGCCTGGGCCGCGCCAACGTCGTGGCGGGGACGTCCAAGACGTTCCGTTCCCTGGCCAGGATCGCAGGTGCCGCGCCCAGCGCCGAAGGTCCCTACGTGAAACGTGAACTGCACGCTTCGGACCTGGGCATCTGGACCCAGCGGATCTCCGCCATGAGCTCGGAGGACCGCCTGCACCTTCCTGGCGTCTCGGAAGCACGGGCCCACCAGCTGCTCGCCGGCGCCTTGGTGGCCGAGGCTGCGCTGGAAATGTTCAAGTTCAAGAAGCTGCGTATCTGCCCGTGGGCTCTGCGTGAAGGCTTGATTCTGCGCCGCCTGGACCAGCTGGTGTTTGCCGGCCCGCTCGAACCGGCGCCGCACGTGGCAGCAGCCAAGACAGTGGAAGCCGCCGTCTAGGCCGGCTGCGTTCGTTCCGACCGTTAAACGCGGAAGCACCGGGGCCGGCAACAGGAAAATGGGGGAAAACCTGTTGCCGTACCACCGGTGCCCTGGCAGGCATCCCCATGCCTGCCGCATCACTCGCACCCTCAATGAGGTAATAACTACAGTAGGAGGCCAACTTGTGCGCTTCCTGCAGTGAACATGGGAGTTGCCTGTGAATGGTGGCGAACTGCAATGATGGAGGAATGAGCAACCGAATCGCATTCCTTGGCTGTGGATCCATGAACGAAGCCATTCTTGGCGGCCTGCTGGAGGCGGGTACCGACCCCGGTGACGTCGTGGCCACTGTCCGCCGGGCTGAGAGGGCCGCCGAACTGGCCGAACGCTACCACGGCATCACCGCGATAGCCGGCGAGGAAGAGCCGGACAACAACAGGCAGGCCACCAAGGGGGCCGCCGTCGTCATTCTTGGCGTCAAGCCCGTCGGCATTGCCGACCTGGCGCGCGAAATCAGCCCCGCACTCGCACGCGGAACTGTGGTGGTCAGCGTGGCTGCGGCCGTGTCCATCGCCCAGCTCGAAGCCGCACTGCCCGCCGGTCAGCCCGTCATCCGCACCATGCCCAACACCCCCGCCCGGCTGGGCCGCGGCGTGGTGTCCGTGTCCCCGGGGACGCACTGCACCGCGGACCAGCTCCGGAAGGTCAAGGAGATCCTGCAGGGCGCCGGAACCGTCGTAGAGGTTCCGGAGGAACAAGTGGATGCCCTGTCCGCCATCAGCGGGTCGGGCCCCGCCTACGCGTTCTACCTCGCCGAGGCGATGGCCGCCGCGGGGGAGGAACTGGGGCTGGACCGCGAACTGTCCCTGCTGCTGGCCCGCGAAACCGTGGCCGGCGCAGGCCTCATGCTCGCCGAGCCGGGTGCGGATCCCTCCGCGCTGCGCAAGGCCGTCACCAGCCCCAACGGCACCACCGAACGGGCCATTGCCACGTTCGATGAGCAGGGCATCCCCGCAATCATCGCTGCCGGCGCCCGCGCCGCGGCCGACCGTGCTGCGGAGATCACCAGGCAGCTGGGCTGACTGGGCCCGCTAGGGCCGGGCGGCGAACCGCTCCAGCAGGTCCACGTGGCCGGAGACGATCAGCATGTCCCGCGAGGACACCTTGGTTTCCGGCCGGGCGTAGGTGAAGTCCTCACCCGGGGACTTCACGCCCACGATCGTCACACCGTACTTGGACCGGACCTTGGACTCGTCCAGCGTGAACCCCACCGTTTCGCGGGGCGGGTACATCTTCACGATGGCGAAGTCGTCGTCGAACTCGATGAAGTCGAGCATGCGCCCGGACACCAGGTGTGCGGCGCGGACGCCGGCGTCGGCCTCCGGGTAGATGACGTGGTTGGCGCCGATGCGCGTGAGGATCTTGCCGTGGGACGGGGTGATGGCCTTGACCCAGAGGTGTTCGATGCCCAGGTCCACCAGGTTGACGGTGATCAGCACCGAGGACTCGATGGAGGTGCCCACACCCACGACGGCGGAGCTGAACTCCTGTGCCCCCAGCTGGCGCAGTGCGTCGATGTTGGTGGCGTCAGCCTCCACGACGTGGGTGAGGAGGGGCGCCCACTTCTGGACCAGGCTCCGGTCGCGCTCGATGGCGAGCACTTCCCGGCCCTGCTTGACCAGTTGTTCGGCGGTGGATGACCCAAAGCGGCCCAGGCCGATCACCAGCACCGGGGCGTTGTGGGCGGGGCGCCGGGGGGCGTCGGTGGAACTAGCCAATGATCGGCCTTTCTTCGGGGTAGTGGTACAACTGGCTGCGCTGGCGCAGGGCGAGGGCTGCGGCGAGGGTTACCGTACCGACGCGGCCCGCGAACATCAAGGCCGTGAGCACGTAGACCCCCTCAGGCGCTATTTCCGCGCTGAGGTTGGTGCTGAGGCCCACCGTGGCAAAAGCGGAAATGGTTTCGAAGAGCACCCGGTCCAGGGACTCGCCGCTGATGTGCAGCAGCAGGAACGCGCACACCGAGACCAGGGTGGCTCCGGCGACGATCACGGAAATGGCCACCCGCATGCTGCCCTGCGGGATGGTCCTGCCATAGACCTTGACGTCGGCATCGCCGCGGGCCTCGGCAATGATGGCCAGGAACATGACGGCGATGGTGGTCACCTTGATGCCGCCCGCCGTCGAGGCGGACCCGCCGCCGGCAAACATCAGGGCGTCGGTCAGCAGCATCGTGGTGGACTCCATCTGGTTCTGGTCCACCAGGTTGAAGCCGCCCGAGCGCATCATGACGGAGGCGAAAAACGCGTGCGTGACCTTGTCGCCGAAGTTCATCGAGCCGATGGTCCGGGTGTTGTCCCATTCCATCACCGCCCACAGGATTGCCCCGGACACCAGGAGGATGAGGGACACCTGGATGGTGAGCTTGGTGTGCAGGTTCCATTTCTTCCAGTTCAGGCCGTTCTGCTGCAGCACCATCACCACCGGGAACCCGAGGCTGCCCATGAACACGCCCACCATCAAGGGGAGAAGGATCCACAGGTCCGTCTCGTAGGGGACGATGCCGTCCGAATGCGGGGTGAAGCCGGCGTTGTTGAACGAAGAGATGGCGTAGAAGATGCCGTGCCACACGGACTGCCAGAACGGCTCGCCCAGGGTGAGGAACCGCGGTACCAGCACCAGCGCCAGGATGCCTTCGATGACCACCGACGTGGTGATGACGATCCGCAGCAGCGTACCCACCTCGCCGAGGCGGCCGGCCGTGTTCATGGATTCCGCTGCAATGATCTTGCCCCGCACGCCGAGCCGCTTGCTCACCATCAGCGCAAGCAGCGAGGCGAGGGTGAGCGTGCCGAGGCCGCCGATGAAGATGCCTATGAGGATCACCAGCTGGCCGAAGAAGGACCAGTGGACCGCCGTCGAGACCACCGTAAGCCCGGTGACACAGACGGCCGAGACGGCGGTGAACAAGGCCTGGTGGATGGGGGTGGCCGTTCCGTTGGCCGAGGACACCGGCAGGGACAGCAGGAACGTGAACACCACGCACACGGCGGCGAAGGCCGTCAGGGCAAGCCTGGCAGGGGTTGCGTTGGCGATGTCGTCGATGAAGTCGCGCAACCGAGTGAAGATCCAGAGGCCGCCCTCCCGCTCCTGCCCCGGGGGGTGCCAGCTGGCCGGGGTACGGGGCCTCGACTGGCTCTGCGTCATGTGTGGCTTTTCCTCGGTCGAAACTTCTTCCCCCAGTAGTAAACCACTAATGCCGGCGTAATGGCCGGGCGGACAGCGGCCCGCGCTCGGGTAGCCTGTGATTGATGACATACCTGCCCGGTCTCGCGAAGCCCGCGCCGCCAACGATGGTGGCGTGGAGTCCCGCGATGACCGCGTACAACTTCGGCCCGGGCCACCCCATGGCGCCGGAGCGAATGGACCTGACGGCGCGTCTCGCCCGCAGCCTGGGGATCCTCGACCTTGACCACGTCGACGTGGCCGCGCCGGACGTGGCATCCGACGCCGAGCTGCAGTCCGTCCACGCACCTGACTATGTGGCAGCGGTCCGCAAGGTCAGTGCGGACCCCTCCGAGCCGGACGAATCCCGCGGTCTGGGAACCGAGGACGATCCCGCCTTTGCCGGGATGCACGAGGCCGCGGCACGCCTGGCCGGAGGCTCCCTGCTGGCAGCCAGGCATGTGCTGCAGGGTAGCGCCGTGCATGCAGTCAACTTCGGCGGCGGCATGCACCACGCCTCCCGCGACCGGGCCAGCGGGTTCTGCATCTACAACGACGCCGCCCTCGCCGTCCAGGCACTGCTCGACGGCGGAGTGGACAGAGTGGCGTATATCGACGTTGACGCCCACCACGGGGACGGAACGCAAAACATCTTCTGGGACGACCCGCGCGTCCTCACCGTCTCACTCCACGAAACCGGGCTCACCCTGTTTCCCGGAACCGGTTTTGCCAATGAGCTGGGCGGCCCGGGTGCGGAGGGCACCGCCGTGAACGTGGCGCTGCCGGCGGGAACGGCAGATGCAGGCTGGCTGCGGGCCTTTTATGCCGTGGTGCCTCAGCTGGTGGGCGCCTTCCAGCCCGGGGTGATCGTCAGCCAGCATGGCTGCGATTCGCACCGCACGGACCCCCTCACGCACCTCAACCTGAGCGTGGACGGCCAGCGCGAGGCAGCCACCGCCGTCGGAAACCTGGCGGAACGGTACTGCGGGGGGCGCTGGATCGCCACCGGCGGGGGCGGGTACAACGTCCTGGACGTGGTGCCCCGGGCCTGGAGCCATCTGGTGGCCATCGCTGCCGGGCGGCCCGTCCCGCTGCGGACCCCTGTGCCGCAGGACTGGCGCGACTACGTCCAGGAGAAGTTTGGCGCCGCTGCACCGGAGCTGATGGGTGACGACGTGGAGCTGTGGTGGCGGTCCTGGGAGGTCGGCTTCGACCCCAACGACGCCGTGGACCGCTCCGTCATGGCCACGCGCAAGGCCGTGTTCCCGCTGCACGGACTGGATCCGTGGTTCGACTAGCGGGTTCAACTAAATGTACGGATCCTTCGGGCCCTCCCGGTCAGCCGGCAGGCTTCTCCGTCTGGAACACCACACCTGCAGCGCCAATAAGCCAGCCCAGCAGCGACAGGGCGAACGCGCCGATCAGGTCAGTGGAGGCGGTTCCCTTGACGAGCCACAGCAGCAGAACCAGCAGTCCCACCGCGAGGTACACCACGATGGCTGCGACGATACGCCCCGACAGGCTGGCCACAACGTCGGAAGGATTGACCATGGGGGTGCTGCCATGCCCAGGTCCTCCTGCAGGGGCAATGTCCCCACGGCCCGGCCCGCCACGGCCCGGTTCGCCACGGCGGACCTCGGCAATGGTGAAACCCAGGGCCGAGGCCGTCAGGGAACTCAGTGACGTGGCCAGCACACCGGCTGCCGTGACCAAAGCTCCGTTAAGGGGCGGGGCAGCCGTCCTGCCGTCGGGCACCCAGAACCCCACGCGCAGCAGAACGGTGCCCCATACCGCGACAAAAAGGCCGAGAAACACAAAGGCGATGATGTTGAACAGCTGCTGCCGGAGGAAATCCATCACCACCAACCTTCACCTCATGGGGCGCCAATGTCCGCCCAATCCGCGGCAATGGTGACACTGTTGTAGCACCGCGCAGGAATCGCGGCAACGCCCCCGGTCCGGGCGAAATAGTTGATGCCTTTCGGCGTATATGTCGCTAGGGTGGGAGGCATGGTGACAGACGACGTATTTGCCGTCATTGCGGAATCGACCCGGCGTGACATCCTCGTGTCCCTCCGTTCCGGAGACAAGGCCGTGGGCGAACTGGTGGAGGAACTGGCGGCGAGCCAGCCCACCATTTCCAAGCACCTGAAGGTCCTGCGGGAAGCGCAGTTGGTGAGCATGCGCGCCCAAGGCCAGAAACGCTACTACGCCCTCAACCGCGGGCCTCTTGAGGGCATCGCGAGCTGGCTGGAAACGTTCGACGTCGGCACTGGCGCCAAAGCGGCCGCCTCGCGGACCGCCTCGGAGCAGGCAGTGTCGGAGCAGGCAGTGTCGGACCAGGCAGTGTCGGACCAGGCAGTGCCGGCCCACCTGAAGGAAGGCGTTGCCGCTGCGGCTGCTTCGCTGCCCCCTGCAGGCCGGCCGGTGCCAGCGCCGGCGGAGTCGGCACCGGCACCGGCACGAACAGAGGAAGTCCCCGCGCCCGTCCTGGTGCGCGAAGGGGCTGAGCTGAGTCCCGCCGTCGTCATCCCGGGCGGAACCGGCGCCCCGCTCAGCGACGACAGCGTTCCCCAGCAGATCGGGCGCACGGTGGGCCGGGCGGCCACCAAGGCTGCGGACCTGCTGGCCAACCTTCCCACCCTGCCCAAGTTCGGGCGCAAGAAGTAGGTCCCGGCCGCAGGCAGCGGCGGCCTACTTGCCCAGCAGCCGCACGTGGTCCGGGGTCAGCTCGGAAACCTTGCTGACGCCCAGCAGGGCCATGGTGCGGATCATGTCCTTCTCGAGGATCTGGAGGGTGCGGTCCACCCCGGAGCGGCCGCCCGCCATGAGGCCGTACAGGTAGGCGCGGCCGATCAGGGTGAAGTCGGCGCCCAGTGCCAGGGCGGCGACGATGTCCGCGCCGCTCATGATGCCGGTGTCCAGCATGATGGCGGCATCCGTGTTGTCGGCTGCGAAAGCCTGCTTGACCTCGGGGAGCAGGTGGAACGGAATCGGGGCACGGTCCAGCTGGCGGCCGCCGTGGTTGGACAGGATCACACCGTCGGCGCCGTGGTCCACCACGCGGCGGGCGTCCTCCACGGTCTGGATGCCCTTGACCACCAGCTTGCCCTTCCAGGTTTCGCGCAGCCAGTCCAGGTCCTCGAATGTGAGCGTGGGATCAAACATCGAGTTGATGAGGTCTGCCACGGTGCCCGTATAACGGGAGAGCGAGGCGAACGTGAGCGGCTCGTGGGTGAGGAAGTTGAACCACCAGGCCGGCCGGTAGGAAGCGTCCAGGACGGTCTTCAGGGTCAGCGCCGGCGGAATGGTCATGCCGTTGCGGACGTCCCGGAGCCGGGCGCCGGCCACCGCCGTGTCCACGGTGACCATGAGGGTGTCATTGCCTGCCTTGGCGGCGCGCTCGATCAGTTCCAGGGACCGGTCGCGGTCGGTCCACAGGTACAGCTGGAACCAGTTGCGGCCGTTCGGGGCGGCAGCGGCGACGTCCTCGATGGACGCGGTGCCCATGGTGGAGAGCGTGTAGGGAATGCCGGCTGCCTCGGCTGCCTGGGATCCTGCGTACTCGCCTTCGGACTGCATCATTCGGGTGAAGCCGGTGGGGGCGATGCCCACCGGAAGCCGGGACGGCTTGCCCAGGATTTCGGTGCTGAGGTCTATCGAGGAGACGTTGCGCAGGATGCCCGGGCGGAATTCGATGTCCAGGAAGGCCTGCCGGGCGCGGCGGAGGGTGATTTCCCCTTCCGCGGCGCCGTCGGTGTAGTCGAACGGTGCCTTCGGGGTGCGGCGCTTGGCGATGTCCCGCAGTTCCCACACGGTGCTGGCGCGCTTGAGCCGTGCTTCCTTGCTGAACTCCGGCTTCTTGAACTGCATCAACGGGGCGAGGTCGGAGTACTTGGGGATGCGGCGCTTCAGTGCCGGCGGCACCGCAGCGGACGACGCCGGAGCCGCGGCGGGTGCAGCGGCTGCGGGAATGTCGGTGGCGTCCGGGGCCGGGGTCGTCTCGGGATTGCTGGGCTGGATGGTGTGGGTCACATGTCCTCCTATGGTCTAACCACACTGTAGGTCATGTGGTCCAACCACATCAACTACTATTTATCCATGCGGACCCACCAACTTGTCCTGTCCTGGATCGAGAACGAGCTCTCCGCCGGCCGGCTGGCCCTGGGTGGCCGGCTGCCGGCCGAACGCAGCCTGGCCGAGCACCTCAAGGTGTCGCGGACGTCCGTGCGGGAGGCCATCCGGATCCTGGAAGCCATGGGGGTGGTGCGGGCCGGCGTGGGGTCCGGTCCGGAGGCGGGGACCGTGGTCATATCGGACCCGACGGCGGCGCTCGGCTCGGCCCTGCGGCTGCATGTTGCCACGCAGCACCTGCCGGTGGCGGACATCGTGGAGACGCGGGTCCTGCTGGAGTCATGGGCTGCCGGCAGGGCGCGGCCGGACGCGCCCGAGCTCGATGAAGCGACGGACCTGCTGCAGGCCATGGAAGCCTCGGATGACCTGGATATCGGCGGCTTCCTGGCCCTCGACGTCCGCTTCCACCTGGCCCTCGCGAACGCGGCGGGCAATGCCGTAGTCAGTGCCATGATGGGCTCGCTCCGCGAAGCCATCCAGGGCTATGCGGCCGAGCTGACGTCGGGGCTGCCGGACTGGGACGCTACGGCGTCCCGGCTGCGGGCGGAGCACCGCGAGATCCTGGCGGCGATCAGGGAGGGCGACGGCGCCCGGGCGGCCACGCTGGTGGCCGCCCATATTGAGGGGTACTACAAAGAGGCCGGGCTGGCTGCGGGCCTTTAGCCGTGGACCGTGCTCCGTGGAGCCTTGGCGGGGCCGGTGCTTGCGCGCACTTCGAGCCGCGGCTGGTACCTGCTGCCCGGAGCCTCGTTTTCCTCCTTGCGGATCAGTGCCCGGAGCTGGTGCCAGGCCTGCTCGCCCAGTTCGGTGATGGGGACGGCCGCGGTGGTGAGCGCCGGCGTCGTGTATTTGGCGAATGGAATGTCGTCGAAACCTGTCACTGAGATATCGCCCGGCACGTCCACGCCGCGCTCGTGCAGGCCGCTCATTAGGCCCATGGCCACGAGGTCGTTGAAGGCCAGGATGCCGGTGGCACCGCTCGCCAGCACCGCATCCACGGCTTCGTGGCCGGTGTCGAAATCGGAGCCGCCCTCCAGCATGGTCACGTCCACCTGCGGATGCTCCGCTTTGAAGGCCTCCAGCCCCTTGAGCCGCATCCCGTTGGACGCGCTGCGCGGCGGACCGGCCAGGAAGGCCAGGCGGGTGTGGCCCAGTTCCACCAGGTGCCCTGCGATGTCCTGCACGCCCTGCCCGTAGTCCACCACCAGGCTCGGGACGTTGGGGGCGGAGGTGGTCCGGTTGATCAGCACCAGGGGATGCAGCGACGGCGCGATCTCCTCCAGCTCCGCGTCGCTCATGCGGGGTGCGCACAGCACCAGCCCATCGCAGCGGCGCCGCGCCTCGCCCGCGAGGATGGTCTCCTCGCTGGAAACCTCGAAGGAGTCGGCGATGAGGACGCGGTAACCGTCCTGGGCCGCCGCCCGGCTCAGTCCCCGCAGGATGGCCTGGAAGGTGGGGTTGGCCAGGTCCGGCACCACGATGCCGATGGTGTCGGTCTTGCCCAGGGCGAGGCTGCGGCCCACCGGGTTGGGCTGGTACTTCAGCTCGGCCGCTGCGGCGCGGACGCGGGCAGCAATGTCGGGGTCCACGGTGAAGTTGCCGTTCATGACCCGGGAAACCGTGGCGTGCGAGACTCCGGCCTTAATGGCGACATCAGCGATGCCGATCCGGCCGCTTGCCGATTTCCTGACCATGGGGAACCCTTCGTTGAGCGCTTTGGAACACAGCATATACCGGGATGGGAAAGCGATTTCTACGCTTTTCCCTGGTTTTTCCGGCCCCACTGCCGGCCATCATGCCGGTAGAGGGACCCGCGCCCTAGAAAACGCTTTCCTCCAGTGCGGAGAATGGTTGACGGAACCACGCCGGGGTTGGTAAAACTGCTATTAGCGCGGTGAGAAAGCGCTTTCTGATGCGGCGCAGCACGTGCCGCCGCCAACACCAGTGGCCGTTCCCACGGCCGGGTAATAAGCCTTCGAAAGGGACCCCATGGTCAACACAGCCGAGACGACGTCGGCCCCAGCTGCTTCCCACTCCGGCGCGCCCGCCGGCAAGGCCCGCATTGCCCTGGTCGGCACCGGCGGCCGTTCCGAAATGTACATCCGCGCCATCTTTGGCAAGCACGCGGACACGGCGGAACTGGTGGCCTTCTCCGACGTCAATCCGGGCCGCGTCGAGTTCTACCAGAAGCTCATCCAGGAAATCGGCGCCCCCGGACCCGTCGCGTCATTCGACCCGGCGGACCTCACCGCGTTCATCCAGGCCAACAACATTGACCGCCTCATCGTCACCACGCCGGACTACACCCACGCCGACTACATTGTCGAAGGGCTCCGTGCGGGCGCTGACGTCGTGGTCGAAAAGCCCTTGACCATTGACGCCGAGAGCTGCCGCCGCATCGTCCAGGCCGTGCAAGAGACCGGCCGCAACGTGGTGGTCACCTTCAACTACCGCTACTCGCCCCGCAACAGCGCGCTCAAGGAAATCATCCAAAGCGGCGTGATCGGCAAGGTTACCTCCATAGACTTCAGCTGGGTCCTGGACACTGTCCACGGCGCAGACTACTTCCGCCGCTGGCACCGCGAGAAGAAGAACTCCGGCGGCCTGCTGATCCACAAGGCGTCCCACCACTTCGACTTGGTCAACTGGTGGATCGACGATGTCCCCGAGCGCGTCTTCGCCTCCGGCGGCCTGAAGTTCTACGGCGACAAGAACGCTGCCGAGCGCGGGCTTGGTCCCCGCCCCGAACGCGGAACGCCCGACGCCGATGCCCCCGCGGGCGAAAAGGACCCGTTTGCACTCGACCTGAGGGAGGACGAACGGCTCAAGGCCCTCTTCCTGGATAACGAGCACTACGACGGCTACCGCCGCGACCAGGACGTCTTCGCCGGCGGCATCACCATCGAAGACAACCTGGCACTGGTGGTGGAGTACCAGGGCGGCCCCCGCCTGAGCTACTCACTGAACGCGCACAGCCCCTGGGAGGGCTACCGGGTGGCGGTCAACGGCACCGAGGGCCGCGCGGAGCTCGAAGTGGTGGAACGCGCCGCCGTCCTGCACAGCACGGACCAGAAGACCGTGGTTGACCCGAGCGCCACCCCGGTCGAGGAAGAGGACGCTGTCCGCCGCAACGGTGAACGCTTGGTGGTGCAGCGCCACTGGGAGGCTGCTTACGAGGTGCCGATCGTCAACGGCGAGGGCGGCCACGGCGGCGGCGACGAGCTCCTGCTCTCTGACCTCTTCAACGGTCCGGGCGAGGATCCCCTGGGCCGTCCCTCCGGGTACCTGGACGGGCTGCGGTCAGTATCCGTGGGCATCGCCGGCAACCAGTCGCTCGAAACCTCCCTGCCCGTGCGTATTGAGGACCTGGACCTCGGCGCCGACCTGCGCCGCGGCAAGTAAGGACGAACCATGAGCAGGATATTCGTTACCGGCGGGTCCGGCCGGCTGGGCAGGAGCGTTGTGGCGGGCCTGGCCCAGGCAGGCCACGACGTGGTCTCCGTTGACCGCGACGCCGTTCCCGCGGAACTGTTGCCGGCCGGCGTCGTCCAGGAGACTGCGGACCTCCTGGCGCCGGGCGAGGCGTTGCGGCTGATCGAGGCAGCAAAGCCCGACGCCGTCATCCACCTTGCCGCGATCGCCGTCCCGTTCAGTGCGCCGGAGGACGTCATTTTCGGCACCAACACGCGGCTCGCCTTCGCCGTCATCAGTGCGGCGACGGAGCTCGGGATCCCGAAGATCATCACCGCCAGCAGCCCCACAGTCCTCGGCTACGGGTGCCCCGCGGGCTGGCTGCCGCCGTCGTTCCCGCTTGACGAACGTACGCCGCCGAAGCCCTGGAACGCCTACGCCCTGTCCAAGCTCATCGCCGAGCAGACCGTGCAGATGTTTGCAGCCGCGCAGGGGGAGAGGATCCGCTACGCGTCCTTCCGGCCGTGCTTCGTGATCTCCCCGGAGGAGTGGGAAGGCGCACCCACCCAGCAGGGCCACACCCTTGCCGAGCGCCTCGTCGATCCGGCCCTGTCCGCCCCCGCACTGTTCAACTACGTGGATGCGCGGGACGTGGCGGACTTCCTGGACCTCCTGCTCGAAAAGATGGAGTCCATTCCCAACGGGGAAACGTTCTTCGTGGGGGCGGCGGACGCCCTGGCCACGGCTCCGCTGGCGGAGCTGATGCCCCGGTTCCTGCCGGGCAGCGAGGCCATCAGCGCCTGCCTTACCGGCACCAGCCCCGCGTTCTCCATCGCCAAGGCCCAGGAACTGCTGGGCTGGCAGCCGAAGCGCACCTGGCGCACCGAACTCAAGTCCCAACCGCTCAATGACGAGACCGCCGCGCTGGTGACCGCCGGCAGCGGAACCAAGGAGACACCATGAAATTCGACGGCGTACTGTTCTTCCCCGTCACCCCCTTCACCGCCGAAGGCGCCGTGGACGTGGACCTGCTCAAGGAACACATCAGCTCCCGGCTCCCGTACGGGCCCGGGGCGGTGTTCCCCGCTTGCGGCACCGGCGAATTCCACGCCCTCAGCATTGACGAGGTCCGCACGGTGGTGGCGGCCGCCGTCGAGGTTGTTGCCCGGAAAGTGCCGGTAGTGGCGGGTGCAGGCGGGCCGCTGGGCCACGCGCTCGCCGCCGCAAAGGCTGCCGAGGAAGCCGGCGCGGACGCCCTCCTGGTGCTGCCGCCCTACCTGGTGACCGGGCCCACCGACGGCCTGGTGGCCTACATCGAGGCCGTGGCCAACGCCAGCAGCCTGCCGGTCATTGTCTACCACCGCGGCAATGCGAAGTTCACTGCAGCCTCCATGGCCAGGCTGGCCGCCAACCCCAAGGTGATCGGCTTCAAGGACGGGCTCGGCGACGTGGGCCTGGCCCAGGAAATCGTGACCGCAGTCAAGGCTGCCGGCCGGGAGGACTTCGCCTTCTTCAACGGCCTGCTCACCGCGGAGCTGACCCAGGGCGCCTACCGCGGACTGGGGATCCCGCTCTACTCCTCGGCCGCTTTTGCCATGGCACCGGAAATCGCGAAGGCCTACTACGACGCCTATGTTTCGGCAGACGAGGAGCGCCGAAACGCGCTGCTTGAGGGCTTCTACGCGCCCCTGGTCCGGCTCCGTGACCAGACCCCCGGCTTCGGCGTTTCGCTGATCAAGGCCGGGCTCCGCCTGGGCGGCCTTCCCGTCGGCTCCGTGCGCCCGCCCCTGATGGACCCCACCGAGGAACAGCTGGTGCAGCTCAAGGCCATCCTCGCCAAGGGCTACGAGTTGGCCGGCCGCTGATGGGCGCCCCGGCCGCCGAAACGGTCCGCGCCGCCCCCCGCATCACCGGGCTGTCCACCCGCCTCATCACCGTTCCGCTGCGCCGGCACTGGGGTGCGGAGGCGCCCGAGAACCACGTCATCGCCACGGAAATCATGACGGACGACGGTGGCGCGGGCCATGGTTTTTCCTGGACGCCCACTATCGGTCCGCAGGCTGTCAAAGCCCTTCTCGACTACGACATCGCCCCCTTCGTCACCGGGTTGCCGGCCCACCCCGACACCGTTTGGGATTCCCTGTGGAAACGCCTGCACGAAGCCGGAAGCGGCGGGCTGACCACCATCGCGATGGCCGGCGTCGACCTTGCCCTGTGGGACCTTAAAGCACGCCAGGCCGGAACCTCCGTCACCGGCCTGCTGGGCCAGCGGCAGGAATCCGCCGAGGTCTATGGATCCGGCGTGAACCTGCACTACACGCTGGAAGAGCTCGTGGCGCAGGCAGGGCGGTGGGTTTCCGCCGGCCACCAGGCGGTGAAGATCAAGGTGGGCAAGCCGGACATCCGCGAGGACTACGAACGCGTCCAGGCGGTGCGCTCCGTCCTGGGCCCGGACCGGAAGCTGATGATCGACGCCAACCAGCGCTGGGACCTGCCCACCACCTTCCGGGCGCTGGACGTGCTCTCAGAATTCGGGCTGGAGTGGCTGGAAGAGCCACTCAGGGCGGACGACCTGTGGGCCTACCGGCGGCTGCGCAAGCACTCGCCGGTGCCCATCGCCCTGGGCGAAAACCTGCACACCATCTACCGGTTCCGCGATTTCATTGAGGCGGAGGCGGTGGACATCATCCAGCCAAACATCATCCGGGTGGGGGGCATCACCCCGTTCCGGCGGATCGTGGAGCTGGCCCGGACCCACAGCATCAAGGTGATGCCGCACCTGCTGCCGGAACTGTCAGGGCAGCTGGCACTGACCCTTGCGGAGCCCACCCTGGTGGAGGACGTTGAGGAGGCGTCTTTCGAGCAATTGGACATCCTGGACGGGCCGTCGCCGGTGCGGTTCAGTAACAGCCGCGTGACCCTGGCGGACCAACCCGGGCTGGGCTTCCGCTTCCGGGACGCACTGTAACCCCGGGACGCACTGTAACAACGTACGTACACCCACAGAACAGGTAGCTGACGTGACAACTGCAACCCTTTCCCTGTCCGGGCTCACGGCCGCTGCAACGCAGGCCGCCCGAATTTCCGCGGCCGCATCCGACGCCGAGCGCGCCGCCTGGCTCACGGCGGTGGCTGACGCGCTGGACGCCAACGCCGCCGAGCTGGTGGGGATCGCCGATGCCGAGACCAGCCTGGGCGCCGCCCGCCTCACCGGCGAGGTGGCCCGCACCAGCGGCCAGCTTCGCCTGTTCGCCCGCGTGATCACCGAGGGCTCCTACCTCGAAGCCATCATCGATCACGCGGACCCATCCGCCACGCCGCCCAGGCCCGACCTGCGCCGCATCCTCCGGCCCATTGGCCCGGTGGCCGTGTTCTCGGCGTCGAATTTCCCGTTCGCGTTCTCGGTGGCCGGTGGCGACACCGCTTCTGCGCTGGCTGTGGGCTGCTCCGTGATTGTTAAAGCCCACTCGGGCCACCTGCGCCTCTCCGAGCGGACCGCAGAGATCGTTGCGGACGCACTCCGCGGCGCGGGGGCTCCGGACGGGCTGTTCGCGCTGGTCAGCGGCCGCGAGGTGGGAAAGGCGCTCGTCCAGGACCCTGCCATCAAGGCTGTCGGCTTCACCGGCTCCATCCCGGGGGGCCGTGCCCTGTTCGACCTGGCGGTATCGCGCCCGGAGCCCATCCCGTTCTACGGCGAACTGGGCAGCCTCAATCCCGTGGTCATTACCGCAGCGGCACTCGCTGAGCGCGGGAGCGAACTCGCGGCCGGCCTGGCAGGGTCCTTCACCCTGGGCGCCGGCCAGTTCTGCACCAAGCCAGGCCTTGTCTTCATCCCGGCCGGGACGAAGTTCGCCGCGGAACTCGCCGAGGCCAGCAAGGACAAGCCGGCACACGTCATGCTGACCAGCAGGATCGCCGAGGCCTACCCGGACGGGCTTCGCAGCTTCGCCTCCGTGGAGGGCGTGGAGGTGGTCAGCGGCAGCGTGGACCAGGACGCCGTGGCCAACGGCGCCGCTCCGGTGGTCTTTTCCACCAGTGCCGCGAGGGTTCTGGAGCGCCCGGAGCAGCTGCTCGAGGAGTGCTTCGGGCCCACCACCATCCTCATCGAATACCAGGACCAGGCCGAACTGTCCGCGGTCCTGGCCAGGGTGCCGGGCAGCCTGACCGCCACCCTGCACGCCCAGCCCGGCGAGGATACCGCAGCCCTGGTGGAGCAGCTCTCCGGGCTCGCTGGACGCGTCCTGTTCGGCGGCTGGCCCACCGGTGTGGCCGTGAACTGGGCCCAGCAGCACGGCGGTCCGTACCCGGCCACCACCTCGCTGTTCACCTCAGTGGGCGCGACGGCGGTCCGACGGTTCCAGCGTCCCGTCGCCTACCAGGACGCCCCGGAAGCGGTGCTGCATCCGGCACTGCGCGAGGACAACCCGCTGGGCATCCCGCGCCGGGTTGACGGGGAGCTGCAGCTTCCCTAATCAGCCAAGAAGACCCGGAACCTTTCGGTTCCGGGTCTTCTTCGTGCCTTGGGTCCTACAGCTGCAGCGCCACGGGCCGCTGCAGCCCGTTCACCGCGGCGGTGGGCCAGCGCGGATCCACCGTCAGCACCTGCATCCCCGACTCGGTGAGCTGCACCGTGTCCTCGATTTTGACGCCGGGACCCGACGGGTTCCACGTGAAGGTCTGGCCCTGCACCACGGTGTCCGTGACGGCGAACGTGACCCGGGGGTCGCGGCCCGCGTAACCGGCCGGGCCGCCCTGGTGGTGCTGCTCCCACTGGTCCGCCCCGAAACCGTGCCGCACATAGGACGCCTTGATCTCGGCGAAGATCCCGTCCAGCCGGGCGCCCGGGACCGTGGCGTCGAAGACGTCCGCCTCCACTGCCGCGATGCGGGCCTCGGCGTCGCGCTCTTCCGGGGTGCCGGCGTCGAACCTTACCCAGCGGGTGATGTTGGCGACCAGTCCGTCCCTGCGGGCACAGACCACGGCCATCGCCCGGCGGCCCAGGGGGGAGTGGGTGGCCAACGGGTGCCTGAATCCGCTCCGGGAGCTGCCATTGCACAGGAGGACCAGCGGCTCGGCGCCGGCGGCCACCACCCGGGCCGCCAGCGCCGAGGCCACCTCGAATTCCGTCGTGTCCGGGGTGGTGGCGGACAGGACGCCGGTCATGATGGCGGCCAGCTCCCCGCACAGCCGGGCATACCGGGCGCTTTCCGCCGGAAGCAGCTGCTGGCGGGCGGCCCGCAGTTCGGCAGCCACCTCGGCTTCGGCCAACGGAACCCCGGTGCCGTTCCCGACGGCGGCGGCCGCCTGGTGGAGGTTGCCGTGCCAGGGCACCGTGTGGAGGTTGACCCCGGGCGGGAGCTCCTCGGCCGCGATCCGGCCTGCCTCGTTGTTGAACGTCACCAGGTGGTCGCCGCCGCGGTCCACCAGCACAGCGGCGATCGGGTCGCCGGCCAGGCTGATGTGCACCCGGCTGCCGTCCAGGTACCAGGTCAGCGCGGTGTGCGTGGTGAGGAGCAGCGAGTCCCGGCCTGCCGCGTCCAGGATGTCCAGGACGCGCTGGCGCTTGACGGCCCGGTCAGCCGGCGAGGCCGGCGCCCGGCGCGCCTGGACCTGGCGGCCGGGTGCAGCTGCAGTTTGCGTCATGACGGGTCCCCCTGCTGGTTGATCAAAGCTTCGATGTCGGGGGTGGCCAGCTTCCCGTCGGCCACGAAAACGGTGATGCCCCGCTGCACCGGGCTGCCGGGCTCTGCGATGACGGGCCTGTCCCAGGCCAGCGACTGCCCCACGCCCGGGTAGCCGTCCACGCGGACGAACCATGGGTCCGTTGCGCCTTCCGGGGCCACGAAGACCAAGGTGGCCGGACCGGCGTCGAACGTTCCTGGCCCGCCGAATTTTCCTGACCATGAGAGCCAGCGCGTGGTGCTGCCGTGGGTTTCCGCCTCGCCGCTGCCGGCGGGCGTCCACACCATGGCGTCGGCGCATGCGGGCAGCCGCCAGAAGAAGCCGCCGTAGCCGCCCCCAGAGCGGCCGTTGGACCCCGGGCTGCCCAGGCTGACCGGTTTGTCGCCGGCGGGGGAGAGCGCGAAGTCCAGGGACAGGCGCCAGATGGAGGGCGCGACGCCGGACCACGCCCAGGTGCGCTCCTCCAGCAGGACGGGGGTGCCGTCCGGGCCGTTCCAGCTGAGGGACTCCTGCAGCTTTCCTTCCGGACCCCCCGGCCGGGCCTCGGTGTCCTCAACAGGGGTACCGGTGACGGCGATGCTGCCGTGGTCGGGCCGCCAGATGTACTGGCCGGCTTCTCGGGTGTAGGTGCGGCCGCCCCAGAAGTTCACTCCGTCCACGTCCTGCAGGGCCACCCCGGCTCCGAGGTGCCAGACGTGGTCCAGCGGCTGGTGGTCGGTCACCACTGTGCCGTTCAGCGTCCGGACCGGATGCAGATAGGGCCGCGGCGAGGAGACGGCCCGGATGTGGCTGCCGTCCTGGTACCCGGCCACGGGACGGCCGTCCACGGTGAAGGTGCGGGCCGGCGGAAGCTGCCGTGCCCAGGGCGTGCCGAGTTCGGCGAAGGTTGCCTGCGCCTTGATGGCACGGTCCAGCTGGTCGCTGATGCCATGCACCACCGGGTGGGCGTCGTCGCCCTCGCCTTCCCAGGAGACGTGCGCGGCGTCAATCGAAGCTGGTACGGGGGCGGTCCGGATGGCTTCCAGGACGGCGGTGAAAGCACCGGTGTCCTCCAGGGCGCAGAGCAGGGGCGCCCCCGTCGACCGGGCGTCCAGGAGGTTCTCCAGCAGGTCGGTGCGGCTGAAGTTCTCGCGGCGCTCGCCGTCGGGGGTGGTGATGACCACCTCGTCCCGCGTGTAGTAGAGGGTGATTTCGCCGAGGGTGCCGTGCACCGTGACGGAAGGGTCCAGCTGTTCGGGGCCGCAGAGCGTGAGGGCGCACAGCAGTGTTGTTCCATGCGCGGTGCGGATCCGCAGCACGGACGTGTCGTCGCTTTCGGTATCGTGCGCACGGTAAAGGTCGGTTTCGACGGACGCGACGTCAGCAAGCGTGTGGGCTCCTGCAATGTGCAGGGCGGTGGCCACGGCGTGGGCCAGCGCATTGGTGGCCACACCATCCACCACGTCCACACCGTCCAGGCTGCGCTTGCCCGCCCAGCGTGAGCGTTTGAAGTATGCCTTGCTCCGCACCCACTGGCCGGTGGCGCTGATGCCCAGGACGTCGCCGATTCCCCGCGACGCCACGAGTTCAGCGATCGCGGGCAGGGCAGCGGACCCCAGGCTTTGGAAGCCCACCTGGACCAGCCGGCCTGCATTCCGGGCAGCCGCCAGTACGTCCTCGAACTGGGCCAGGGAAGCCACCGGGGGCTTCTCCACATAGACGTCCATGCCCGCCGACAATGCCGCAATGGCCAGTGGCGCGTGCGTCTGGATGGGAGTGGCGAGGATGGCGACATCGATGTCCGGCTGTGCGGCCAGCAGCGCGGCGAGGTCGGGGAACACTGCGACCGATTCGGCGAGGGTGCCGGGCTGGGGCGGGTTGGGGTCGGCGACGGCCACCAGTTCCACCCTCCCCGCCTCCTGCAGCCGCGCCAGGTTGGCCAGGTGCTGTTCGCCGAACCCGTGGACGCCTACGAGCGCGATGGTGGGAACGGCAGTGGAAAGGGTGCCGGAACCCGGCAGGCTGCCGGGTTCCGGGGCGGAGTGCTGAGGGGTCACGGGGTTCCTAGGAGGTGTTGGTCGGGGTCTGCGGCTGAAGGTTCCAGCGTTGCGGCCAGGAAGTCGAGGGCTTCATCCTGCATGGCGGACGTGAAGACGTGGCCGCCGGGCCAGAAGCTGCCCGTGTAGCGGGAGGCTTGATGCAGGGACTCCAGCACCTGGTGGGCCCGGCGCATGCCGTCCTCCGGGAAGAGCTGGTCCGCCAGGGCATACTGCACCAAGAATGCGGCCGTGGCTGCGCGGGTGGTGAGCTCGGGCCAGTCGCCAAGCTTCCACAGCCCGGGAGTTTGCAGCAGCCAGGAGTGGGCGTCAAGGTATGCGGGCAGCAAAGACTCGAAGGTGGTCATCATGCAGGCCACCACCGACGCGCGCACCCGGGAATCGAGGGCGGCCAAGGCCAGCGAACGGCCCCCACCCCCGGAGAAGCCGATGCAGCCGAGCCGGGAGCCGTCCACACCGGGCATCGCTGCCAGGATGTCCAGGGCAGCGAGGTCGTCGTACGCCACCATGCCGGCCAGACTGGTGCCGAGCAGCCCTGCGGTCTTGGCAATGGTCTCCTCGTGGAAACCCGCAGCGGCGTTGTAGTCGTCCGCCTCGGAAGGTACGACGCCGTCCTGCCGCCATTGCGCCCGCCGCGCCTCCATCGCGGACGCCGTGCGCCACGGGGGAGTGGAGAGGTCGAATCTGCGGCTGCCCCAGGCGAAGGAATCGTGGGCAAGTACGGCGAAACCACGGCGTGCCGTCTCTGTGGCCAGCGCCCGTCCGTCATAGTGTCCTGCACGGGCGGCGGCAGCGGACGGCTGGTTTGCCGGCAGCTCCACGAGCCGGTCCGCGCCGCCGAACTTGTTCCCGCCGTGGCAGTGCAGGGCCAGGATCCCCGGCAAGGGCCCGGAGCGTCCGGCCGGGCGGACCAGCCAACCCGTAGTGCGCGGCCCGAAGCCCAACTGCCAGCTCAGCTGGGAGGTAGTGACGCCGTCGTACGTTTCTTCCCAGTGGACGGTGACCGCCGGCAGCCCGGACGAGGCAGGAACCCCAAGGGCATCCGCCAGCTCCTGCGCCTGGGGAGTGGGAGCGATGTGGCGGGGATGGTCCCGGACGTAGCCGGGCCAGTCCTCGTAGCCGGCGAGGGCGCTGGGCCGTGTTGCCTCATCCACCTGGCTGCCTCCTTTCGTCGGGCTCCGATGTTCCACATCCGTTCGCAGCGGCCGCGCGGGGGTTGTGTCTTGCCCCTCATTATGGTGTGCCCTGCGCAGGTCCGCACGTAATAATGGGAGCGGAAGAAAACGCTTTCTGAAAAACTAGCAAAGGGCTATACACGAGTCAAGAAACCGTTTACTTTGGTACGGAGCCGCTTTTCGCAGCCATCCCCGGCGGCAGCCGAAAGCCCCCCCGCAGTGCCTTAGCGGCGGAGGAGCCAGCGCCGGGAGACGACTCACCCCATCGCCCCGGCGGTGGCCAGAATTTCAGGCCACGATGACCAAAGGAGACCACATGGCCGCACAACACATTCCGAGGACGCTCCGGCTGGCAGTAACGCCAGCCGCGGGCCTGGCGCGCGGAACGGAGCAGTCCGCGTGAGCGCCATCAGCGAACTTTCCTCTTTGAGTCGGCGGAAGGGCAAGGCTACCGCTGCGGAAAAGAAGGCGAACAGCCGCGACAATAAGGCCGCCTACATCTTCCTGCTGCCTTGGTTGGTAGGCCTGGTGGCCATCACCATCGGCCCGATGCTGATGTCCCTCTACCTTTCCTTCACTGACTACAACCTGCTGCAGCCCCCGGAATGGACCGGGCTGGATAACTTTACCCGGATGCTCAGCGACGCCCGGTTGCATAATTCCCTGCGGGTCACCTTCACCTATGTGTTTGTCGGCGTTCCGCTGCAGCTGGCCGTGGCGCTCCTGATCGCACTCGTCCTGGACAAGGGGCTGCGTGGCCTCCCGTTCTACCGTTCTGTGTTCTACTTGCCGTCCCTGCTGGGCGGCTCGGTGGCCGTGGCCATCCTGTGGAAGCAGATCTTTGGCACCACCGGCCTGGTCAACCAGGTCCTGGCAATGTTCGGCATCCAGGGTCCCGGCTGGATTTCGGACCCCAGCACGGCCCTCGGTTCCATCATCCTGCTGCACGTGTGGACGTTCGGCGCCCCGATGATCATCTTCCTGGCCGGGCTGCGCCAGATCCCCAACATGTACTACGAGGCCGCCAGGGTGGATGGTGCCACCACGCTCCAGCAGTTCTGGCGGATCACGCTTCCCATGCTGAGCCCCATCATCTTCTTCAACCTGGTGCTGCAGATCATCGGTTCGTTCCAGTCATTCACGCAGGCGTTCATCGTCTCCGGCGGCAACGGCGGTCCGTCCGACTCCACCATGTTCTTCACCCTGTACCTCTACCAAAAGGGCTTCGGCCAGTTCGACATGGGCTATGCCTCGGCCATGGCATGGGTGCTGCTGCTCATCATCGGCGTGTTCACCGCCATCAACTTCATCGCTTCTAAGTATTGGGTTTTCTATGACGACTAAGCTGGAGACGCTGCCCGCCCCGGACAGGAAGTCCGCAGGCGCCGGCAAGCCTACGAACCGCAAGCCCCGGGTCCGTGAGTCCCGTGGAACGCTGGCCTTCAGCCGCGCCCAGCGGGGCAAATCGCTGATGAAGCACGGCATTCTTATCCTGGCCGGCGGCCTGATGATCTATCCGCTGCTGTGGATGGTGGTGTCCTCGCTGCGCCCCAACGAGCTGATCTTCCGGGAGCCGGGCCTGTGGCTCAACAGCCTGGAAATGAGCAACTACACCTCCGGCTGGTCCGCCCTCACGCACCCGTTCGGCCACTACATGCTCAACTCCGCGATCGTGGTGATCGGCTCGATCCTGGGAAACCTGGTCTCGTGCTCCATGGCTGCCTACGCGTTTGCCCGTCTGCAGTTCACGGGCAAGAAGCTGTTCTTCGGCATCATGCTCCTGACCATCATGCTGCCGTTCCACGTGGTCATCGTTCCGCAGTACATCCTGTTTTCCCAGATTGGATGGGTGAACACCTTCTGGCCGCTGCTGGTTCCGAAGCTGCTCGCCACGGACGCATTCTTTGTGTTCCTCATGGTGCAGTTCATCCGTGGCATTCCCCGCGAGCTGGACGAGGCGGCGAGGATCGACGGCGCCGGCCATCCGCGCATCTTCCTGCGCGTCATCCTGCCGCTGATGGTGCCGGCGCTGGCCACCACCACCATCTTCACGTTCATCTGGACCTGGAATGACTTCTTCGGAGCCTTGATTTACCTCACGGACCCTGACATGTTCACGGTTCCGGTCGCGCTGCGGGCCTTCGTGGACTCCCAGTCTGCGACGAGCTGGGGATCCCTGTTCGCCATGTCCATCGTGTCCCTGCTGCCCGTGTTCCTGGTTTTCCTCTTCGGCCAGCGGTTCCTCATCAAGGGCATCGCCACCACCGGCATCAAGTAGCAGTTCTGCTGAAGCTTGCCCTGGCGGCCCGCCCTGAAGGCGGGCCGCCAGGCCGTTCCCGAGGGAAAGATTCCCGCCGCCGAGACATCTTGTACTACAAGTACATCACTTGTAACCTTAGATGCAGAAAGCGCTTTCCAGCTTCTCGGAGCCCTCGCCGAACTCCAACCACATCCCCCGAGATCAACGAAGATCGGAGTACACAGTGCCGCTTTTTTCCAGTCCTGCGTCTGCAGCAAGGCAGCCGGCAGGAAAACCCTCATCGGGCCCCTCCCGGCGCGCCCGTACAGCAGGTGCAGTCGCCGCCGCCGTCGTAGCCGTCATGGCCCTCAGTGCCTGCGGTGGGGGAGCCTCGCCGCAGAATGCCGATGGCACCGTCGAGCTTCGCTTCTCCTGGTGGGGCGGCGACAAGCGCGCCCAGCTGACGCAGGAGGCCATCAAGCAGTTCGAGGCCGAGAACCCCAAGATCAAGATCAAGCCGGAATTCGGCGACTGGAGCGGCTACTGGGACAAGCTCGCCACCCAGGTGGCGGCCAATGATGCCCCGGACATCATCCAGATGGACGAAAAGTACATTACGGAGTATTCCAGCCGGGGCGCCCTCCTGGACCTGTCCAAGTACGACATCGACACCTCCAAGCTCGACGAGGCTGCCCTCAATGCCGGCAAGGGCGAGAAGGGGCTGACGGGAATCGCAGCCGGCATTAACGCCGCCACCATTCTGGCTAACCCGGCCGTCTTCCAGGCTGCCGGTGTCCCGCTCCCGGATGACTCGACATGGACCTGGGAGGACTTCGGGCGCATCGCAGCCGAGATCACGGCGAAATCGCCCAAGGGCACCTATGGTGCGGCGGCGTACGGAACGGACGAAGCGTCCCTGGGCGTGTGGCTCCGGCAGAACGGCAAGTCCCTCTACACGTCCGACGGCAAGCTGGGCTTCGAGCCGGGCGACATTGCCGAGTGGTGGGCCTTCCTGAAAAAGCTGAGCCAGGACAAAGCCGTGCCCTCCGCCTCCGAGGTGGTCGAAGCCGAGGCTGCGCCCCTTGACCAGAGCGGCCTGGCGACCGGTAAGAACGCCATGGCCTTCTGGTGGTCCAACCAGGCCCCGGCGCTGGAGAAGGCATCCGGCGGCGACTTGAAGATCCTGCGCTTCCCCACCAAGACCGGCTCCGCTGATGACGCAGGCCTCTGGTACAAGGCATCCCAGTTCTGGTCCGCCTCCTCGCGCACTAAGCACCCGCAGGAGACGGCGAAGTTCATCAACTTCCTCACCAACAACGTCAAGGCCGGCGAGGCCCTCCTGGCCGACCGCGGCGTTTACCCTAACTCCGACGTGCGGGCGGCAATCCAGCCCAAGCTGACCCCGGCCGACGTCAAGGTGGTCTCCTTCATCGACCAGATCAAGGACGAACTCGGCGAGGCCCCGGCGCCGCCGCCGAAGGGCGCAGGCGCCATTCAGGAAATCATCAAGCGGTACACCTCGGAGGTCCTGTTTGAGCGGCTGTCGCCCGAGGATGCAGGCAAGAAGGCGACCGACGAGATGAAGTCGGCCATCGCCGGCTAGTCTTTCCGCAGTTAGCCTTCCTGCCGTCCGACGGCGGATGGCAGCTCCACCCCGGCAGGAACCACGGTTCCTTCCGGGGTGGAGTTGTTTAATTGCCGGCTTGGATGTTGATCACGTGGGAGCCTTACGGAACGCCGGTCTTGAGGGCGGTGCCACGCTTCCGCCCACGAATGCGTGGCGGTATTACCCTCCCTACATGGACGGCATTGGGAGGCAGGGCTTGTTCAGCTGTGGATGGGCAGGCGGCGTAACGATGCTGGTCTGGCCCAGTAAGTGCTGTTCCCGGCAGTGGCGGGGCGGTTGATCGGTAGGTGCGGCCCGTTGGGGTAGTCGTGGTGACGGTGTGGCGTGGCCCGGGAACCGGCTTCGCGGTCCAGCCGGGGGTTTCTTTGGTGTGGTTGCACGCTTCGCAGAGGCCTTGGCCGTTGCCTGCGGTGGTGAGGCCGCCGTTCTGCCAGGACATGATGTGGTCGTGATGGCGGAGGGGGGCGTCGCAGTAGGGGGTGCGGCAGGTGTCGTCCCTGATCTGGAGGAAGCGCTTCAACCCGGGTGGGAAGAGCCGGGCCCTGGAGTCCACCCCCACAAGCTCCCCGGTGCCCGGCGCGGTGTAGAGCCGGCGGAGGAAGAGGTTGAGCTCATGCACGCCTGCGTCACTCTTGCCGGCGTCATTTCGGGCGGCGCCAGCTGTGGCTGCGTCAGCTGTGCCGTTTTTGCCGGTGAGGGCGAGTTCGCGGGCGGTTGCTGCGGGGATGGTGCCGTAGCCGGGGAGGCGTGCGGGTTCGGCGTCGGCTTGGAGGAGGGTGCGGTCGGTCATGACGAGCTGGATCTCCACCCCGCTGATGCCGCCGGGGGTGCCGGTGAGGCGTTCGACGAGGGTGTCGGCCATGACCTGCCCGCGGGACCGGTCATCCCCTGCCGGGCGGGCGGTGTCGGCGTCCCGGGCGAGGGCGGCGTAGGCGGCGACGCCCTGCGCGGCGGGCAGCAGCGCGGTGAGGTAGGTCATGGTGTCCGGTGCCGGGCGCAGGCTCACGCACCGCTCGCCCACGGCCCGGGCCGCACGCTTGGCAACGGACGCGGGGTCCCGCCGGTACGCGGCGGCACGGACCGCGGCGATGATGGCGCGGTCGCCGGCGCCGTGGAGGGTGCCGGTGTCGGCGGCGAGTTCCTCGTCCACCGCGGCACTGTCGCCGGCGGACAGGCAGATGGTTTCCTTCACGACCAGGGTGGTCCGCCACTCATTCAGCCGGCCGGCCCGGAAAGCGGCGAACGTGTGCGGCATCCCGGTCAGCGCGTTCGCCAGGCCCAGCAGCCGCGAACCCTTCGCCGGCGACTCCCCCCGCGCCAGCGCAATCTGCGCCGCAACCCCGGCACCCTGTTCATCGGCCGGTACCCCGGCCGCGGCGTGCTCCCTGCGTTGCCACAGGTCAAAAGCAACAGCGGCCTGAGCCTGCCAGGCGCCGGCCAGGCACTTCAGGTCCTCCAGTGCGCGGATCTGGTCGATCAAACCCGGGCCATCAGCAGCAAGCGGAGCGGAACGCAGCAAGGCCAGGACATCTGCAACGGTGCGCGGGGCAGCAACAGCCGCGACAGGGGTTGTGGACGGAAGTGTGTCAGCAGCAGACGGGGCGTGAATCAACGGCGCCACTTCCGCCTCCGCCAATTCCAAAACCGCTTCCATAACCAAAGTCTTCCACCAGGCTCTGACAAAGACCGCCACCCAAAACCCCTATGTGGAAAACGGCGGGACCGTCCGGGGCGAAACGGAAACGGCGGCACCAAGGCGGTGCCGCCGTCGTACGCGTCCAAAGCCAGCCGCGCCGGTCCTATGCCTCCGCGATCACCGCAACACTCCCCGCGGGAACCGTGCCACCAAACTCCTTCCCGGTCAGGAGGTCGGTTCCCGCGGCTGACACGGCCGCAGCCGAGCGCGTGTGGTTAATGGCGAAGAGGAAACGCTGCCCGTCGGACGAACGCCGGCGGACCAACTCCACGCCGGGGTCGGCCGCGGCGAGGGGAGCCACGCCGGATTCGGCCAGCAGCCGGTCCACGAGTGACTCGATGCCGTTGGCATCCGGGAACGTGGCCAGGTACCAGGCGGCCCCGGACCCCACTGCCCGCCGTGTCAGGGACGGTACGTCCTCGAGCGGATATTCCGTGAAGGCCTGTACCGCCTCGGCGCCGGCCAGATGCACATGCTCGCTCCAGACCGAGGACACGCTGCCGTCGCTCAGCTTGAGCGAGGAATCTGCCAGCAGCGGATGGAACTCCTCCACCCGCACGCCCAGGAACTCCCGGAACGCCCCCGGATATCCTCCCAGGCGTACATGGTCCTGCCCGTCCACAATTCCGCTGAAGTAGCTCACCAGGACTGTGGCGCCGGCGGATGCAGCGGCGGCTATGTTGGCGGCGTCGGCGTCGGACACCGAGTACAGCGTGCACACCAGCACCAGGTCGTAGCCCTCGAGGGAAGCGGAGGGATGCACCAGGTCCACCGGGATGCCGCGCAGCACCAGGGACCGGTGGAAAGCCCGCAGCAGGTCCAGGTACCGGACATCGATGCTGGGCTTCGAATCGATTTCACTCGCCCACCACGCCTCGTAGTCAAAGACGAGGGCAACGCTCGATTCCACGCGCGACCCACGCACCGGCGCCAGCCGCTTCAACGCGTCCCCCAGCTCCACCACTTCGCGCCAGACGCGGGTATCGCGCCCCGCGTGCGGGACCATGGCGGAGTGAAACTTCTCGGATCCCGCGAAGCTCTGGCGCCACTGGAAGAACATCACGGCGTCCGCGCCGCGGGCCACATGTGCCAGTGAGTTGCGGAGCATCTCCCCGGGCATCTTGGGCTGGTTGCGCGGTTGCCAGTTGACGGCCGACGTCGAGTGTTCCATCAGGATCCACGGGTCGCCGCCCGCAATGCCCCGGGTGAGGTCCGCGCTGAACGCGAGTTCCAGGTGCCGTTCCGGGTCCGCCGCCACCAGGTAGTGGTCGTTGGCGATCACGTCCAGGTCCTTGGCCCAGTCGAAGTAGTCCATCGACTTGGTGGCGCTGGAGGCCATCAGGTTGGTGGTACACGGAATATGGGGTGTCACTTCACGCAGCACCGCCACCAGGTCGCGGTAGTAGTCCATCAGCGCCCAGGAGTTGAACCGCTGGAAGTCGAGCTGCTGTCCGGGATTCAGGGTGGAAGGCGCGACGGCGGGTGGCAGGATCTCATCGAAGGAGCCGTAGTTCTGGGACCAGAATGCCGTGCCCCAGGAGGCGTTCAGGGCATCGATGCTCCCGTAGCGGCGTTCCAGCCACATGCGGAAGGCGGCGGCGTCTTCCTCCCCGTAGAACTCGGAGACGTGGCAGCCAAGTTCATTGTCCACGTGCCAGAGGGCCAAAGCGGGGTGGCCCTTGTACCGTTCGGCGATGGTGCGGGTGATGCCTTTGGCATAGCGGCGGTACACGGCCGACGACGGCGTGTAGTGCCGCCGCGAGCCCGGTCCCAGCACGGTCCCGTCAGCCGTGACCGGCAGGATTTCCGGATGCTTGCGCACCAGCCAGGCCGGGGGAGCGGCGGTGGCGGTGGCCAGTGCCACCTTCACGCCGATCCCGGCGAGATTGTCCATGACCTCGTCCAGCCAGCCGAAGTCGTACCGGCCCTCGGCGGGTTCCAGCAGCGCCCAGGAGAAGATGCCGACGCTGAGGAAGTTGACGCCCGCTTCCTGCATCAGTTCCAGGTCCTCCAGCCGTACGCTGGCCGGCCACTGCTCGGGGTTGTAATCGCCACCGAAAGCGATGCCTTCGATGTTGCTCCAGACGCTCGGTGCACTCGTGGTTTCCTGCCTGGTCATAGGACTCCTTTGTCTGCCCGCGAATGATAGGTGGCTGATGTCAGACCTTTGGAAAACGCTTGCCCAATGATCGGATAAGCGTTATTGTATCGTTTCAGAAGCCGTGTTAGCCAGCTCACTACCTCCATTCGCAGGTGGACCGGGCAAGCACACATCGAGCAAGGAGGCTCCCGTGATCAACAGAAGGCATTTCCTCACAACCGTGGCCGTGGGTACCGCATCCGCCGCAGCCCTGTCCGCTTGCGGGAACGGGTCCAGCTCTTCGGGGCAGACCGGGACCGCGGACAAGCCGGTCACCATCAACTACACCTGGTGGGGCAACGACGACCGTGCCGAGCGCACCCGCAAGGCCATCGCGCTCTTTGAATCGAAGAACCCGGACATCAAGGTCAACGGCAACTTCACCGACTTCGCCGGTTACTGGCAGAAGCGCGCCACGGAGGCCGCGGGCGGCGGCCTGCCCGACGTCATGCAGTGGGACCTGTCCTATCTGCGCGACTATGGCCAGCGCAACCAGTTGCTGGATCTGAGCACTGTCAAGATCAACACTGAAGCGTTCGAGAAGTCACTGCTGCCGTCCGGCCAAATTAAGGGCAAGACCTACGGCATCCCCACCAGCACCAACGCCTTCGCCGTCTATTACGACCCCGCCAAGCTGGCCTCGCTTGGCATTGCCGAGCCCGACGGCAGCTGGTCGTACAAGGAATTCAACGACTTCCTGAGCCAGGTGGGCAGCAAGAGCAACGGCGCCCTCTACGGTGGCACCGATTACACCGGCGTCTGGTGGATGTTCAACATCTGGCTCCGGCAGAACAACATCCAGGCCTTCACCCCTGAGGGCAAGCTGGGCTTCGGTAAGGACGACCTGAAGAAGTGGTGGAACCTCACCGCAGGCCTGCGCGGCACCGGTGCCATCATCCCCGAGGACCGTGTCACCCAGCTGGCCCCCAAGTCCCCCTTCGGCTCCAACGCCACCGCCACCGAAGTCACCTGGGACAACTTCATGGCCGGCTATTTGGGCGACAGCGGCGCCAAGGAACTCAAGCTCGTGCCCGTTCCGTCAGACAACCAGGACAACCTGGGCCTGTTCCTCAAGCCCTCCATGCTGATGGTGGCCAGCGCCAAGACCAAGTTCAAGGACGCGGCGGCCCGGTTCATCGACTTCATGGTCAACGACCCCGAGGTGGGCCAGATCTTCAAGACCTCCCGCGGCGTTCCCGCCTCCAAGACCCAGCGTGACGGCACCACCTTCGAGGGCACGGACAAGGCCGTGGTCGATTACGAGAAGTCCATCGAGAAGTACCTCAAGGACGCCCCGGAGCCGCCGATTGTCGGCTTCGGCACGCTGGAAGCCTCCTTCAAGCGCATCGCCTCGGACCTGAACTACGGCAAGCTCACCGTCGACGGTGCAACAGACGCGTGGTTCAAGGAAGCCGAAGACCTCATCAAGCAGAACGCCTGAGCAAGCATCAATGCCTGATCTAGGCTCGACTGACGGAATGAACTCGTGACTCAAAGCCCAACCCTGAGCCGGCGTTCCAAGGCGCCCGCCCCCGCACAGCTTCGCAGGTCGAAGCGGAACGGGGCGGACGCCCGTGCCGGCTACACCTTCCTGCTGCCCTGGCTGCTGGGATTCATTGCCCTCACGGTGGGGCCGATGATTTCCTCGCTGTATCTGTCCTTTACGAACTACAACCTGTTCGAACCGCCCAAGTGGATCGGCCTGGACAACTACACCACCCTCTTCCAGGACGAACGCTTCCTGCAGTCCGTGGGCGTGACCCTTGGCTATGTGGTCTTCGGAACCCCGCTGAAACTGGCCGCCGCCCTGGCGGTGGCGATGCTGCTCAACAGCAAGCGCCGCGGCCAGGGCTTCTACCGGTCAGCCTTCTACGCCCCGTCGCTGATCGGCGCGTCCGTGTCCATCGCGATCGTGTGGAAGGCGATGTTCGGCGATTCGGGCCCGGTGGACCAGGGCCTGTCCTTCTTCGGTATCAACCTCGGCGGCTGGGTGGGTAACCCCGCGATGACCATGCCGATGTTCATCCTGCTGACGGTATGGCAGTTCGGCGCCCCGATGGTGATCTTCCTGGCCGGGCTCAAGCAGATCCCGAACGAACTCTACGAAGCGGCGTCGATGGACGGCGCCGGGCCGGTACGGAAGTTCTTCAACATCACCTGGCCCATGCTGTCCCCGGTGATCTTCTTCAACCTGCTGATGGAAACCATCCACGCATTCCAGATCTTCGCGTCGGCCTACATCATTTCCAACGGTGAAGGCGGCCCCGCCGGATCCACCCTCTTCTACACCCTCTACCTGTACCTGCGGGGCTTCAGCGACTTCCGGATGGGCTACGCCTCGGCCATGGCCTGGCTGCTGGTCATCGTGGTCGGCATCATCACCCTGATCTTCTTCCGCACGTCCAGGTCCTGGGTCCACTACAGCGGTGATTCACGATGACAACGACGGCAACCCCCACCCAGTCCGCGGGCGCCCAAGCCGCGGCCTACAACCCGAAATCCGAATCCACCGGCGCGAAACGTGCCAAGAGCATCATCTTCCACGCCGCAGCCCTGATCCTCACGGCCATCGTGCTGTACCCGGGCCTGTGGATGATCGCCTCGTCGTTCAAGCCCAACTCTGAAATCGGCGGGCAAAACACCTCGCTGTGGTCCAACAACTTCAGCTTCGACAACTTCGTCACCGCGATGGACGGGATCGGCGGGGTATCCACCCTGCAGTTCTTCACCAACTCACTGATCCTTGCCCTCGGCGCCGTCGTCGGAACCATCCTGTCCGCGAGCGTGTCCGCCTACGCATTCGCCCGGATCAACTTCCCCGGCCGCAGCCTGTTCTTCGGCATGATGATCGCCACCTTGCTGCTGCCCTTCCACGTGGTGATCATCCCGCAGTACATCATCTTCCAGCAGCTGGGACTGGTGGACACTTACGTGCCGCTACTGATCGGCAAGTTCCTGGCCGCCGACGCGTTCTTCGTCTTCCTCATGGTCCAGTTCATGCGCGGCCTGCCCTCGGAGCTGGACGAGGCGGCAAGGATCGACGGCGCCGGACACGCCCGGATCTTCTTCTCCATCATGCTGCCGCTGATGAAACCGGCCCTGATCTCCACCTCGATCTTCTCCTTCATCTGGAGCTGGAACGACTTCCTGGGCCCGCTGCTCTACCTGAACACCCCCGACAAGTACCCGCTGCCGCTGGCCCTGCGCCTCTTCGTGGACCAAACCCAATCCTCCGACTACGGCGCCATGATCGCCATGTCCGTCCTGGCCCTGCTCCCCGTACTGGTCTTCTTCCTGATCTTCCAGCGATACATCGTCGAAGGCGTCTCCACCCAGGGACTCAAGGGCTAGGCACAATGAAAATGAGCGTCATGGACAGCACCACACCTGGCCCGGGCCACGAACCCATCCCGGTCAACCGGTTCGCCCTGTTCTCCGAAACCCTCCTAACAGGGGTACTGGTGCTGGTGCTGTCCATCCCGCTGGTGACCATCCCGGCCGCCTACGCGGCCGGAACCGCCCACCTGGAGCGGCACCTCGCCGGCCGGGACGACTCCGTCCGGGGCCTGTGGAACCTGTTCAAGGCTGCCCTGCCCGGCAGCTGGAAACTTGGCATCACGACGGCGGCAGCCGCCGTCGTGATTGTCCTCAACCTTCTGCTCGCATGGGTTGGGCAACTGCCAGGCAGCCAGGTTGTCCTGCCTGCCACACTGCTCCTCGCCGCGGCGGGAGCCATTCTGCTGCTGCGCACCGCCTCGGCGTGGTCCGGCGCCACAGGCTCCGGACGCGGAGCCAGGGACACCTGGCGCGCCGCACTGCAGGCAGGCCAGCAAATCTCCGTCCGCGACTGGACCGGTTCGCTGCTGCTCGCGGCCGCGCTGTTCTGCGCGGTGGTGTTCGTCTGGATGCTCGCGGCGTTGTTCGTCGTGGTGCCGGGAACCCTGATCCTCGCTGCCGCCGCAGTCAAAATCCGCTCCACCCGCCAATACTGACCGTGCCTGCCGACCGCACGCGCTCCGGCCAGTCCCTCCGCCCTCCAGAAACCCCGCCCCGCTGGTACCGCCCGCTGACCCAGCACAATTACCGGCTCTTCCTCGGCCTGCAGCTGGCCGGAAGCCTGGGCGTATGGATGCAGCGGCTGGCACAGGACTGGCTGGTGCTGCAGATCTCCGGAAGCCCCGCAGCCGTGGGGCTCGCCGTCGCCCTGCAGTTTCTTCCCATGCTCGTCGTGGGCCCGATCGCAGGGCTGGTGGTGGATGTGTTTCCCAAGCGCCGGATCATGATGGTGTGCCAGTCCGTCATTGTGCTGCTCAGTGTGGGCCTGGCTGCCTGGGCGGCCAGCGGCACCATCACCGTGGCGGTGATCTACGCCAGCTGCGTCGCACTGGGCGTCACCGCTGCCGTCGACCAGCCCACCCGGCAGGTCTTCGTGAACGAAGTGGTGGGCGACTCCGCCCTCCGTCCCGCCATCGGCCTCAACAACGCCCTGTCCCAGCTGGGGGCCATGGGCGGTCCTGCGCTGGGCGGCGTGTTGATTGCGCAGGCCGGTCCGCCAGCGGCTTTTGCCGCCAACGCGCTGATCGGCATCCTCGTCCTGGCGCTGATCGGTGCCATCCGGGCCAGCGAACTCCATCCCAGCCCGCCCGCGGAGCGGGGGCGCGGGCAGGTACTGGCCGGCTTCCGGTACGTCAGGGAAAGGCCCCGTTTGCTGCTGCTGATCCTGCTGGCCGGCCTGCTGGGCGCTTTTGGCATGAACGGCCCTGTGGTCCTGGCAGCGTTCGCGGAGCGTGTGTGGCACAACGGCGTGGAGGGCTTCGGCCTGTTCAACACCGTCAGCGCATTGGGCGCCCTGGCCGGAGCGCTCCTGGCGGCACGGCTGGGGAAGATGGGCCGGAAGGGCATCGTGGCAGCCGCTGCTCTCTTTGGGCTGTCCCAGCTGGTGGCCGCCCTGATGCCCACCCTGGTGCTGTTCGTGGCCATGCTGGCAGTGGTGGGCGTCATGACGCTCCTGTTCTTGACCAGCGCGGCCACCGCGGTGCAGCTGGAGGCCGGCCCGGTGGTCCGCGGCCGGGTCATGGCGCTGTACCTGCCGCTCCTGCTGGGCGGCCATGCGTTGGGCGGACTGCTGGCGGGCTGGCTCACGGAGCAGTTCGGCGTGCGGACCGGCCTGGTGGTCACGGGGAGCCTGGGCATGCTCTCCGCGGGCGTCGTCGGAGTGCTGCTGTGGTGGCACGGCCGGCGCCAGGAGGAAACCACCGGGGAGGCGTGAGAGGTGGCGCGCCCAGCCGTCAGGAAGCGGGTATGTCGAAGGTTTCCGGGCCGGCCGCAGCCCACGGCAGTCCCAGCTCGCTGAAGGTGGCGTGCTCCCGGCCCGCATGCTCCAAGGCCGCTTCGATACCAATGACGACGGCGTGCGCGGCCTCGCCTTCGCCTTCCCATCGGACGGCGGCGGAATCGATGGGCGTGGGCGTCGGTGCCGTGCGGATGGCTTCGAGCACCAGCATGAATGCTCCGCTGTCCATGAGCGGACTGATGAGCGGCACGCCGCCTTTCCGGTGGGCCAGCAGGTTTTCGGTGAGGTCGTCCCGGCCGTACGTCTGCTCCGAGCGGCCGGACGCCGTCTCAACTGTGAGCCGATCCTCCGTGTAGTGGAAGACGGCGGTTCCGGCGGAGCCCTGCAACGTAATGTACGGCTCCACGGACTCGGCGGCGCAGATGGTCAGGGCGCAGGTGATGGGCAGGCCGGCGGCGGTCCGGATGCGGATCACGGAGGTATCGTCCGATTCGATGTCGTTGGCCCGGTACAGCTCGGTCTCGACGGAGGCCAGGTCGGCCGTGGTGCGGGCGCCGGCGATGCGCAGGGCCGTGGCTACGGCATGTGCCAAGGGGTTCGTGGCAACGCCGTCCACTACGTCGACGCCATCGATGCTGCGCTTCCCGGCCCAGCGGGAGCGCTGGTAGTAAGCCTTGTCCCGCACCCACCGGCCCGTGGCGGAGATGCCCTGCAGGGTGCCGATGGTGCCGGCCGCGAGGAGGTCCTCGATGGCTTTCAGCGCATGGGAGCCCAGGCTCTGGAAGCCGATCTGGACGCTCAGGCCGGACGCCCCGGCCGCGTCGCACAGGCGGCGGAAGTCCGCCAGGGACGCTACGGGAGGCTTTTCGAGGTAAAGGTCGGCATCCGCGGCCAAAGCCGCCAGCGCCAGCGGCGCATGGGTCTGGATGGGTGTGGCCACGATGACCAGGTCGAGGTTGTCGGTCCCGGCAAGCAGTTCGGCAAGGTCGCCGAAAACGGCGGCCGACGCCGGGAGCGAGCCGGGTGCCGGCGGGTTGGGGTCCGCCACCGCAACGAGTTCGACGGCGGCGGCAGCCTGGAGGCGTTCAAGGTTCCGCAGGTGGTGGGCGCCGAAGCCGTGAACCCCTACCAGCACCACCCGCGCTGCCGTACTGCTTCCTGCCGTAGTGCTGGAAGCGGCGACGGCTGCGTTGCCGGTGGCTTCAGTTGCGGTTCCCATGGTCCTCCAGTCTGTCCGGCAGGTGCCGGCGCATCGCGGGTGCGCCGTCTCGGCAAGCGCTTTCCAGTTCCAAGTGTGCGGCATGAGGGGGATTGAAGTCCAGAAGTGTAACGATTCAAAAAATAGCTTGACCCACCGTCGGCCTTGCGTCTAGATTTTCGAGAAACCGATTACCAGCGTGACGCGGACCACTTTCCGCCTCGCCCCTGCAACGATGGAGAAGAGAAGGGAGCCGTGCCATGCTGTCCGGAACCTTGAGTGCCCGCGCCTACTCGTTCTTTGACACGCTGGCGTGGATCGCCCGCCTGAACCTGCTGTGGATCGCCTTCACGCTTCTGGGCCTTGGCGTCCTGGGTGCAGGCCCGGCCACCGCTGCGGCGCAGATCATGGTGCGGAAGCGTGCCTGCGGAGCGGCGGCGCCCCTGGTGCGGAGTTTCGCCGCCGGATACTTTCGGAACTTCGGCAGGGCCAACGTCCTGGCGCTGCCGGTGCTGGCCGCAGCCGGGGCACTCGTCCTGAACTGGAACTATTTCTCGCATCGCAGCGGGCCGCTTCCGCAGCTGATGGCGGCCGGAATCTTTGTATCCGGAACCTTCCTCGCGGGGGCCACCTGCTACCTGTTTCCGATGTACGCCCGGTACGAGTTGCCGCTGGCGCAGTACCTGCTGATGTCCCCGCGCTTTGCCGTGCGCCACCTCGCCGGAACCGTCATCCTCCTGTTCGTTTCCGCCGCGGTGTTGTACGCCAGCGGTGTTCTCCCGGGGCTCATCCCGTTCTTCAGTATTGGCGCCTGGCTCTTCCTCACCGGCTGGCTGTGCGACCGCTTCTTCACGGCAAATGACGAAGCCGTCGCTGCTGCCGCGGGGCTGGAGTCTGAAGTGATGGAGCGGCAACCCGCCCTCCGAGGAACCTCTACCGCCTGACCCCTGCAGTCCGTCCGGCCTGCCCGGCGGCCCGAACTGTTGTGAAACGTATCAAAAGGAGGGCCTGGGGCCCTCCTGAACCCCAACGAAGTGGAAAAGGAACAACCATGACCCGAAGGAACCTCACCCTGGCTGCCGCCGTCGTCACCGCCGCAGCCCTGTCCCTCACTGCCTGCAGCAGTGGGGAGACGCCCGCTGCCGACCTCACATCGGTGTCCATCATGGCACCGTTCCTTGAGGCTCAGCCGCCGAGCGCGGACGGTGCCGTCCAGAAGAAGCTGGAGGAGCTTACGGGCAAGCAGGTCAAGATCAACTGGGCGCCGAACGCGTCCTATGAGGACAAGACCAATATCACATTGGCGGGGTCGGACATCCCGCAGGTAATGGTGATCCAGAGCAAAACTCCGGGCTTTGTGAAGAATGCGCAGGCCGGCGCGTTCTGGGACCTGACGGACAAGCTGGATAAGTATCCCAACCTCAAGACCACGTTCCCGGACATCCAGAAGAACGCCAGCGTCAACGGCAAGGTCTACGGGGTATTCCGCGGCCGCTCTCCGATGCGTGCTGCCGTGATGTTCCGCCAGGACTGGCTGGACAAGCTGGGCCTGCAGCCGCCCAAGACCACCGAAGACCTGTACAAGGTGGCGAAGGCGTTTACCGAGCAGGATCCGGATGGCAACGGCCAGAATGACACATATGGCATCACCATTCCCAAATGGGGTTCACTGGGCACCAACAGTCCTTATGACCTGATCGAGGAATGGTACGGCGCAGGCAACCGCTGGACCGAACGTGACGGCAAACTTGTTCCGAGCTTCGAGACCGACGAATTCCTGGAGGCAGACAGGTTCATCAAGAAGATGGTGGACGAGAAGCTGATCAACCCGGACTTCGCGACCTTTGACAGCACCAAGTGGAACGAGCCGTTCCTGAACGGCAAGGGCGGCATCATTGTCGACGTCGATTCCCGGGTGAGCGTCCTGGTCAACCTGTTCAAGCAGGCAGACCCGAACAACTTCCAGAACAAGGTGGGCTTCGTGGGCAACCTCGAAGGACCCGACGGCGAACTGCACGCCCACCCCACCGACGGCTACTCCGGGTTCCTGGCCGTCCCGAAGGCCAGCGTGAAGAGTGAGGCTGAGCTGGACAAGGTCCTGGAGTTCTTGAACACGATGAACAGCAAAGAGGTTCAGATCCTGCTGAACAACGGCATCGAGGGCGTCAACTTCACGGTGGCGGACGCCAAAGCTGCCCCCAT
This sequence comes from Arthrobacter sp. E70, assembly GCF_058266945.1. Lineage (NCBI taxonomy): Bacteria > Bacillati > Actinomycetota > Actinomycetes > Micrococcales > Micrococcaceae > Arthrobacter > Arthrobacter sp. E70. The sequence continues at coordinate 76,079 of NZ_JBYQFR010000010.1, forward strand.
CAAGCCGGAAACCCAGGAGGGCAAGGCTGTTTCCACAGACATTAAGAGCTACCTGCAGCTCGCGACGAATGTTGCCGGAAATCAGTTCTACGTGAACAAGCAGCCCACCGAGTACGAGCAGCAGGTCTTCGATAAGCGCACCACCGTGATGGCCGAGGATCTCAAGAGTGCCGTCTACAACCCAGCTGCCCCCTATGTGTCCGAGACCTACGTTGCCAAGGGCGCACAGCTGGACAACATCGTGGCTGACGCGCGGATCAAGTACCTCGCTGGCCAGATTGACGAGCAGGGCCTCAAAGACGCCATCAAGCTCTGGAACACCAGCGGCGGCGAAAAGGTCAAGGAAGAGATCAACAAGCTGTGGCAGGACAACAAGTAGATGGCAGCCCCTGTCATTGAGGCCCGTGCCGGGGAGCAGGTTCGAAAGAACGCGCCTGCTCCCCGGAACCGGGGCAAGTTCTCCGTCCACTTCGCGCACTACAAGTGGCTGTACCTGCTGCTGTTGCCGGGCGTGGTGTACTTCGCGGTGTTCCGCTACGCCCCGATGTACGGCGTCACCATCGCCTTCAAGGACTACGTGCCGTTCCTCGGAGTGAACGGCAGCCCTTGGGTGGGCTTCCGCAACTTCCAGGACTTCTTCTCCAACCCCGACTTCCCCCGGCTGCTGGGCAACACCCTGATCCTGGCGTTCCTCAACCTGGGCATCGCCTTTCCGCTGACCATCATCCTGGCGCTGCTGCTGAACGAGGTTCGGCTGTCCATCCTCAAGCGCACTGTCCAGACGCTGGTGTACATCCCGCACTTCCTGTCCTGGACCATCGTGGCGTCGCTGAGCTTCCTGATGTTCGCCCTGGACATCGGCCCGCTGTTCCAGTTCCTCAATGGCGTGATGGGGACCCACATCGACTTCCTGTCCGACCCCGCCTGGTTCCGGCCGCTGATCGTGCTGCAGGAAATCTGGAAGAACACCGGCTGGGGGACCATCATCTTCCTCGCTGCCCTGGCCACCGTGGACCAGGACCAGTACGAGGCGGCGATCATAGACGGCGCCGGCAGGTTCCGGCGGGTCTGGCACATCACCCTGCCCGGGATCCGCTCCACCATCATTGTGATGCTGATCCTGGCCATCGGGCAGATGCTCAACACCGGATTCGAGCAGATCTACCTGATGACCAACGCCCTGAACCGCGACGTGGCCGACGTCTTCGACACCTACGTCTACTTCGTGGGGATCACCCAGGGCGCCTACAGCTACTCCACCGCGGTGGGCCTGTTCAAATCCGTGGTGGGCATCGTGCTGATCTTCGGCACGAACTGGCTGGCCAAGCGATTCAACCAGAGCGGACTGTTCTAGCCATGAAAATCCACAACACCACCGGCGGACGCATCTTCGACGCCGCCAACTACGTCTTCCTCTCGCTGCTGGGCATCGTCACCCTGCTGCCGTTCGTCTACGTCTTCGCCGGCTCCTTCGCGACCGAGGCCGAGATCACCAGCCGCGCGTTCTTCGTCTGGCCCGAACAGTTCACCCTGGGCGCCTACGAGTACATCTTTTCCACGCCGGCATTCATCCGGGCCCTGGTCACCACGGTCCTGGTCACGGTAGTGGGCACCCTGGTCCAGCTGGCCTTCACGGTGACCATGGCCTACCCGCTGGCCAAGAAAACGCTGCGCGGACGCCAGGTCATCCTGTCCCTGGTGGTCTTCGCCATGGTCTTCTCCGGCGGCATGATCCCGACGTTCCTGCTGGTCAAGGACCTGGGCCTGCTGAACTCGTACTGGGCCCTGATCCTGCCGGCGGCCATCAACCCGTTCAGCCTGATCATCATCAAGAACTTCTTCCAGGAGCTCCCTGCCGAACTGGAAGAGTCCGCCAAGATGGACGGCGCCACCGAGATCGGCATCCTGTGGCGGATCCTGCTGCCGCTGTCCAAACCTGTCCTGGCCACCTTCGCCTTGTTCTATGCCGTGGGCATCTGGAACGACTTCATGTCACCCCTGCTGTACCTGAGCGACAACTCCAAGTGGACCCTGCAGATGTACCTTCGCCAGGTCACCGCCGCCTCCGACCTGCTGGGTACCGGCAATGTGGACCCGAACTACATCCCGCCGGAACAGGGCATCAAATTCGCCGTGATCGTGGTGGCCACCCTGCCCATCCTCATCTTCTACCCGTTCCTGCAAAAGCACTTTGCCAAGGGCATGCTCATCGGCTCCGTCAAGGGCTGACCCGCACTCGAGAAAGGCGCGCATGAAAATCCTGCTGGCCGGAGATTCCACGGTGGCGGACTGCCCCACGTCCGAGTACCCCATGAGCGGCTGGGGAGCGCAGTTGGCCCCCCGCACCTACAGGTGGGGTACCGTGCACAACTTCGCCAAAGGGGGAGCGAGCACGGAATCGTTCCGCGTCGAGGGACTCTGGGCGGCCCTGCTCGGCGAAGCCGATCCCGGCGACGTGGTGCTGATCCAGTTCGGCCACAACGACCAAAAAAGGCAGCACCTCGCGGCCCGCACGGGTTACGCGGCCAACCTGCGCACCATGGTGGGCGACATGCGCTCGGCGGGCGCGGCTCCGGTGCTGTGCACCTCGGTGGAGCGCCTGCACTTCCTGGGCGCCCCGTCGTCGGGCGCTGCTGCAGGTGTTGGGGGCCTGGAGGAGAGCCTGGAGGACTACCCGGACGTGGTCCGCGAACTCGGCCTGGAGCTGGCGGTCCCGGTGATCGACCTGAATGCCTGGACGCGGGAGCTCTACCTGCGGCTGGGGAGCGAGGATTCCAAGGCATTGTTCTGCCACTTCGCGCCGGGGGAGCATGCGCACTGGCCCGGCGGGCTGGCCGACAATACGCACTTTTCACAGGAGGGCGCCGTGTTGGTGGCAGGGGAGGTGGCACGGCAACTGGGAAGGCTGGGCTACGGCCCACAGCATCAGCTGGCGGGTACGACGGCGGAGCGCGGCTAGGTGGGAAGAGTCCTGTACCGGAATGCGCTGGCAGGCCCGGCGGACGTGGCCGCCTGGGTGGCCGAGGGGCCGCTTCGCCTGGACAGCCATGCGGATGCCGTGGAACTGTCCGGCACCCTGGATGACGCGGAATTCGGCGACCATGCGCACTGGACCTTCTGGTGCCCGGAGGAGTTCCCGGACCGCATCCGCATCAGCTGGGAGTTCCTGCCCCTTGCCGAGCCCGGCCTGGCCATGCTGTTCTTCGCTGCCTCCGGGCACGGGGGACTGGACCTCTTCAGCGAGAAGCTTGCCCCGAGGACCGGCTACTACCCCCAGTACCATTCGGGCGACATCGACGCCCTGCACGTCTCCTATTTCCGGCACAAGTACCAGTCCGAGCGCGCGTTCCGGACCTGCAACCTGCGCAAGAGCGCGGGATTCGAACTGGTGGCCCAGGGTCCCGACCCGCTGCCGCCGGCAGAAGACGCGGTGGACTTCTACCGGCTGGAAATGCTGAAGGATGGTCCGCGGGTTGCCTTCGCCATCAACGGGTTGCAGCTGTTCACCTGGGATGATCCCTCCGAGCAGGTCCTGGGCGGCGGACGGATCGGCTTCCGGCAGATGGCCCCGCTGCGGGCGGCGTACCGGAACCTGGTGGTGGAGACGCTGTAGGGGAAAACGGGCGCAGAAAAGCGGGCGACCCGTCCGGGCCGCCCGCTTCGCCTTGGCGCCTCGGAAAGCTAGAGCCCCAGGAGGCGGTTGAGCAGGTTGGCCAGGCCGCTCAGGCCATTGCCGCCGTCCAGCAGTCCGGTCACGGCGCAGAGGAGGTTGCCCACCAGGTTGCCCGCGCCGGACTGGGCCACGATATCCAGCACCACCTGGTTCAGGTCGACATTGAGGCCCAGGACGTCCAGGTGCAGCGGACCGAGGACCAGGTTGACCACGTCACAGCTGCCCCCGGAGGCCATGGTGTTGGGTGCGGCGGCTGCCGTCGTGGTCACCGTCTGGCTGACCGGAGTAGCCACACCGGCGACGTCGGTGAAGGTGCCTTCGACCAGTCCCGTGACCGTCAGCTGGCCGTCCTGCACACCGAATCCGGACGGGGTGAATGAACCGACGAAGGTGCCCACGCCGTCGATGGTCTGGTTGATTGTTCCTGAAACGTCGGCAACCTGTGACGACTGGGAGGCCACGGAAGGGGCCGCGGGCGCGGCTGCGGTGGCCGGACCTGCCATGCCAAAGAGCATAGCTCCGGAAAGGGAAGCCGCTGTGACTATTGCTGAGACCTTGGTACGCATTTTTGGTTGTTCCTTTCAGCGCCGGATAGCGGCGCATGAACCCCCCGGTGCTCCGCCCCCATAGGGAACGCCGGCGGAACTTTTCCTTGCAGATGCAGCCCCTCGCGGGCCGCGACGCGCGGCGCTGGAAGGTGATCCAGGCCACTGGCACGCCGTCCAACCTAATAGTAAGCATGCTGATTAGTCAAACCGCCGGCGGTGCAGTCACCGGCCGCTGTCTGAATTCCGGACCGTGGGGCAAGATGGGAGGGCGCTCACTGTCCACTGGAGGGAGGCGGGTTTGGAACCTGTAATTGTCGACGGCGGCAAAGGGACTGTGGAGTTGCGTCCCGATGGCGTCATCCACCTGATCTGGGAGCCAAGGGTCCGGATCGAGAAGGAGGATGCGCAGGCGGCGATGGCTGCGGTGAACCGAATCGCCGGGGACGGCAACTTTCCGATGCTCGTGGACATGGCCACCACCGAAAATGTCAGCATCCAGGCCCGGTCGGTGTTCTCCATCCCGTGTGCGGCCAACCGCATTGCCCTGCTTGGAGCCAGCCCGGTGGACCGGATCCTCGCCAACTTCTTCCTCGGCGTCCATATCCCGCCCTGCCCCACCCGCTTCTTCACCTCGCGGGAGGAGTCCATGAAGTGGCTCCAGCAGACGGCGACCTGACCCCCGAGCCCTATTCGCCGCTGGCCGCCACGGCTGTACTCTGCCGGACCACCAGTTCCGGCGTGAACACCACCGCGCGGTGGGCGGGGTTCTGCGATTCCACTTCCTCGGTGAGCAGCTCGATGGCGGTGCGGCCGAGCGCTTCGGTGGGCTGCCGGATGGAGGAGAGCGGCACCACGGCCGAGACGGCAAAGTCGATGTCGTCATAGCCGATCAGCGCCACATCCTCCGGAATGCGCAGGGTGTGGGTCATGGTGAGGGACTGCATAACGCCGAGGGCCAACAGGTCGTTCGCGCAGAAGATGCCGTCCGGCAGGTCCTCCCGGCCCCGTTCCACGAGCTCGTTTCCCACGCTGCGGCCGGCAAGCACGGTCATTCCGTCGGATTCCAGCACCTCCAGCGTGGCGTCCGGTTCCTCCTTGACGGCGCGCCGGGCGCCCTGCAGGCGGTCGGCAACCTGGCGGATGGAGGTGGAGCCTCCCACGAACGCCAGCCGACGGCGGCCCGTGTCCAGCAGGTGCCGCGCCGCGAGATACCCGCCGGCGTCGTCGTCAACGGAGACGGAGCTGAACTTCGACTCGTCGGCCAGCCGGTCCACCAGTACGGTGGGCACGCCGCGCTCGCGGAGGAGGTCCAGACGCTCGGTGACGTCACCTACGGGGGAGATCAGGAGTCCCTGCACCCGCTGTTCCTGGAAGAGGTCAATGTAGTTGGCCTCCCGGCCGGCATCGTGGCCACTGTCGCCCAGCAGGACCGCGCTGCCCTGCACGGCGGCGGCATCCTCGGCTGAGCGGACCACGGAGGTGAAGAAGGGGTTTCCCACGTCCAGGACGATCAGGCCAATGGTGCGGGAGTGGCCCGCGCGCAGCTGCCGGGCAGCGTCGTTGCGGACAAAGCCGAGCTCATCGATGGCGCGCAGTACCCGTTCCTTGGTGCGCTGGGACACGCGGTCCGGGTAGTTCAGGACATTCGAGACCGTTCCCACGGCCACGCCCGCGTGGTTGGCGACGTCCTTGATACTGGCGGTGCGGTTCATGATTCTCCGAGCTGCTGGTCAGGGTGTCCCACATCGACCGGCCGGTTGCTTGAACGGTCTGGAAATGCTTGACACCTATTCACATTCAAGAGTACTTTGAATCGTAACAATGAAACGATTCAAAAAATCGCGAGTTCAGGAGTGTTCCAGATGAGGGTGTGTTTCCGCTCCTCGATCCAGCCGGCGCTGATCGACGAATACAAGCGGCGCCACGCCGCCGTCTGGCCCGAGATGCTCCGCGCACTCAAGGACGCCGGCTGGAACAACTACTCCCTGTTCCTTGCCGGCGACGGGCTCCTGGTGGGCTACGTGGAATGCGACGACTTCGACGCCGTCCGGGCACGGATGGCACTGAACGACGTCAATGCCCGCTGGCAGGCCGAGATGGCCACGCTCTTCGAGAACACCGGCCAGGCACCCGATGAAGGGTTCCAGGTCCTGGAAGAGGTCTTCAACCTCGACGACCAACTCGCCGCGGTCGATTCCCACTAACAGCAGTAACGCTCCAGCAGCGGGGCAGCAACCAAGACCATCAGACACCGGAAAGAACCATCATGAATGACGTAGCAACGGCGCTGGGCAGGCTCGAAGAGCTTGCCATCGAGGTCCCTTCGTGGGCCTATGGCAATTCAGGCACGCGGTTCAGGGTGTTTGGCACGCCTGGCACGCCGCGGACGGTCCAGGAGAAGCTGGCCGACGCCGCGAAGGTCCACGAGCTGACCGGCCTGGCGCCCAACGTGGCCCTGCACATCCCGTGGGACAAGGTGGACGACTACTCGTCTCTCAAGGACTACGCTGCCGGCCTGGGCGTGGGGCTGGGGACCATCAACTCCAACACCTTCCAGGATGTCGAGTACAAGTTCGGTTCCCTGACCTCGTCCAACGAGTCTGTCCGCCGCCGAGCGATCGACCACCATCTGGACTGCATCGACATCATGCATGCCACAGGCTCGAGGGACCTGAAGATCTGGCTGGCGGACGGCACGAACTATCCGGGCCAGGACGATCTGCGCGGCCGGCAGGACCGCCTCGCCGAGTCGCTGCAGGAGATCTACGCGGCCCTGGGCGACGAGCAGCGGCTGGTGCTGGAGTACAAGTTCTTCGAGCCGGCGTTCTACCACACGGACGTTCCGGACTGGGGTACTTCCTACGCGCAGACCCTGGCGCTGGGGGAGAAGGCGTTCGTCTGCCTGGACACCGGCCACCATGCCCCTGGCACCAATATCGAGTTCATCGTGATGCAGCTGCTGCGCCTGGGCAAGCTCGGTTCCTTTGATTTCAACTCCCGCTTCTATGCCGACGATGACCTCATTGTGGGTGCGGCGGATCCCTTCCAGCTCTTCCGCATCATGCATGAGGTGATCCGTGGCGGTGGATTCGGCAAGGACTCGGGCGTGGCGCTCATGCTGGACCAGTGCCACAACCTGGAAGAGAAGATCCCGGGCCAGATCCGGTCGGTGCTGAACGTCCAGGAAATGACGCTGCGCGCCCTGCTGGTGGACACCGCGGCCCTGAACGAGGCCCAGCGCGCCGGGGATGTCCTGGCCGCGAACGCTGTTTTCAACGACGCCTTCTACACCGACGTCCGGCCCATCCTGGCCGAGTGGCGTGAATCCCGCGGGCTGCCCGCGGACCCGATGGCCGCGTTCAAGGCCAGCGGATACCAGAAAAAGATCAACGAGGACCGCGTGGGCGGCCAGCAAGCCGGATGGGGCGCCTGATTTAGCTATGACGAATAAGACTGTTGCAGACCTGATTTCCCGTTCGAACCGACTGGGCGCGGACAAGCGGAACACCAACTACGCCGGCGGCAACACCTCCGCCAAGGGCACCGAAAAGGATCCGGTCACGGGCGAGGACGTCCAGCTGCTCTGGGTCAAGGGTTCCGGTGGGGACCTGGGCACCCTGAAGGAACAGAACCTTGCGGTGCTTCGCCTGGACCGGTTGAAGGCGTTGAGGAACGTCTACCCCGGGGTTGAGCGTGAAGACGAGATGGTGGCCGCGTTCGATTACTGCCTGCATGGCAAGGGCGGCGCAGCCCCGTCGATCGACACGGCGATGCACGGGCTGGTGGACGCGGCGCACGTGGACCACCTGCACCCGGACTCCGGCATCGCGATCGCGACGGCGGTGGACGGCGAGGCGCTGACCGCCAAGATCTTCGGTGACAAGGTGGTGTGGGTTCCGTGGCGCCGTCCCGGGTTCCAGCTGGGCCTGGACATCGCCGCGATCAAGGACGCCAACCCGCAGGCTATCGGTACGATCCTGGGCGGGCACGGCATCACCGCCTGGGGGGCCACGTCCGAGGAAGCAGAGCAGAATTCGCTGTGGATCATCGACCAGGCCGAGAAGTACATCAAGGACAACGGCAAGGCCGAACCCTTCGGATCCAGTCTGCCCGGCTATGCCGCGCTGCCGGACGCCGAGCGACGCGCGAAGGCGGCCGCTTTGGCGCCGGTGATCCGCGGCCTGGCCTCCACGGACAAGCCGCAGCTGGGGCACTTCAGCGATGACGCCGTCGTCCTTGAGTTCCTGGCAGCCGCAGAGCACCCGCGCCTGGGCGCCCTGGGCACGTCCTGCCCGGACCATTTCCTGCGCACCAAGGTCAAGCCGTTGATCCTGGACCTGCCCGCGGATGCCTCGGTCGAGGACTCGATCGCAAGGCTGCAGGAACTGCACGCGGACTACCGCGAGGATTACCAGGCCTACTATGACCGCCATGCCGACGAAGACAGCCCTGCCCTGCGCGGCGCGGACCCGGCGATCGTGCTGGTCCCGGGCGTGGGCATGTTCTCCTTCGGCAAGGACAAGCAGACCGCCCGGGTGGCCGGGGAGTTCTACCTCAACGCGATCAACGTGATGCGCGGCGCCGAGGCGATCTCCACCTACGCACCCATCGAGGAAGCCGAAAAGTTCCGGATCGAGTACTGGGCGCTGGAGGAAGCCAAGCTGGCCCGGATGCCCAAGCCCAAGTCGCACGCCACCCGCATCGCGCTGGTGACCGGTGCCGCGTCCGGGATCGGCAAGGCCATCGCCACCCGCCTCGCTGCCGAAGGCGCCTGCGTGGTGATTGCGGACCTGAACCTGGAGAATGCGCAGAAGGTCGCCGAGGAACTCGGCGGCCCCGATGTCGCCGTCGGCGTCCAGGCGGATGTGACGGACGAGGCCCAGGTCGCGGCGGCGATCGACGCCGCCGTCCTGGCGTTCGGTGGTGTGGACCTGGTGGTCAACAACGCCGGCCTGTCCATCTCCAAGCCGCTGCTGGAAACCACCGAGAAGGACTGGGACCTGCAGCACAACGTCATGGCCAAGGGCTCGTTCCTGGTGGCCAAGGCCGCGGCGAAGGTCATGATCGCCCAGGGCATGGGCGGGGACATCATCTACATTTCCTCCAAGAACTCCGTGTTCGCCGGGCCCAACAACATCGCCTACTCCGCCACCAAGGCCGACCAGGCCCACCAGGTCCGGCTCCTCGCGGCAGAACTGGGTGAGCACGGCATCCGCGTCAACGGCATCAACCCCGACGGCGTGGTCCGCGGCTCCGGGATCTTCGCCGGCGGCTGGGGCGCCAAGCGCGCCGCGGTCTACGGCGTGGACGAGGAGAAACTGGGCGAGTACTACGCCCAGCGCACCCTGCTCAAACGCGAAGTCCTGCCCGAACACGTCGCCAACGCCGCCGCCGTCCTTACCAGCAACGAACTGTCCCACACCACCGGCCTGCACATCCCCGTGGATGCCGGAGTGGCAGCAGCCTTCCTCCGGTGAGTACGTTGGCCAACGGTGACGACGGCGGCGTGCCCACCCCGGGTGTGTTCGCCGCCGTCGACATCGGCGCCTCTTCCGGGCGCGTGATGCTGGGGCGTGTTTCCCCCCAAGGTGTTTCGCTGGAGACAGTGCACCGCTTCCCCAACGGGGTGGTGGAGCACGACGGCGGCCTCCGCTGGGACTTCGACGCCCTTTTCGCGGAGGTGCTTGAGGGCCTGCGGGCGGCCGCCACCGTTGCCGCCGTGCAGGGTGAGACGATCGCGAGCATCGGCATCGACACCTGGGCCGTGGACTACGGGTTGGTGGACGGCGCGGGGAAGCTGGTGGCCCAGCCGTTCAGCTACCGCGACGAGCGCAGCAGCGCCGCCGTCGCACCCATCCACGCCAGGCTGGAGCCCGCACGCCTCTACCAGACCACGGGCCTGCAGTTCCTGCAGTTCAACACCATCTACCAGCTCGCCACGGAGCAGGACCTGGGCGGGCTGCAGGCGCTGCTCATCCCCGACCTGATCGCGTTCCTACTCACGGGCGTCCGCCGGACCGAGGCCACCAACGCCTCAACCACCGGCCTGTTCGACGCCGTGGCGGGGGAGTGGGCCGTGGAATTCTTCACGGCCCTGGGCCTGCGGAAGGACCTGTTCCCGCCGCTCATCCAGCCCGGGGAAACTTACGGAAACCTGCTGGCGGACATCGCCGCCGCCGTCGGACTGCCCCGCGCAACCACCGTGGTGGCCGTGGGTTCGCACGACACCGCCTCCGCCGTCGCCGCCGTTCCCGCCGGCGACTACGACTTCGCCTACATCTCCTCGGGCACCTGGTCCCTCGTGGGCCTGGAGCTCAAGCATCCCGTCCTCACCGAGGCCAGCCGCGAAGCGAACTTCACCAACGAACGGGGCGTGGACGGCACCATCCGCTACCTGCGCAACGTGGGCGGCCTCTGGCTGCTGAGCGAGTGCCAGCGGACCTGGGCGCAGGAAGGGTTCCGGCCCGAGCTGACCGCACTGCTCGCCGCCGCCGGGGCGCTGCCGCCTGGCGGCCCGCAGATCAACCCGGACGATCCGTACTTCATCGCCCCGGACAACATGCCGGAGCGCATCCGCGCGGCGGTCCGCCGCACCGGCGAGGTCCTGCCCAATGATCCCGCGGCCATCACCCGCTGCATCATGGACAGCCTCGCCACTGCCTACGCCAGGACCATCAGCACCGCGGAACGCCTCGCTGGCCGTTCAGCGGACGTGGTGCATGTGGTGGGCGGCGGTTCCCAGAACACCCTGCTGTGCCAGCTCACCGCGAACGCAACTGGCAAACCTGTCATCGCCGGACCCGTCGAAGCCACCGCCCTGGGCAACATCCTCATCCAGGCAAGGGCTGCCGGGGCCGCCGCCGGCGGGCTTCCGCAGCTGCGCCGGCTCATCGGTACAGGAACCAGCCCCCGCCGTTACGACCCCCTGGACCTGACCGTCTACTGAACCTGCAGTAGGCTGCAGGCAAGCGGCGGACACCCACAGAACGGACTTCCGATGCCCCTCTTCGACCTTCCCCTGGCCCAGCTGCGCAGCTACACCTCCGAGGTCACTCCGCCGGAGGACCTGGGCGCTTTCTGGGATGCCACGATCGCGGACGCGCGTTCCTTCCCGCTGGACGCGTCCTTCGAACCCGTGGAGAACTACCTCACAGTGATCGAGACGTTCGATGTCACCTTCGCCGGGTACGGCGGGGCCCCGGTCAGGGGATGGCTGCATCTTCCGGCCCACCGGGAAGCAGGGGCCAGGCTTCCCGTGGTGGTGAATTACATCGGCTACTCCGGCGGCCGCGGCGTGGTCAACCAGGACACGCGCTGGGCGCAGGCCGGGTACGCGCACTTCATCATGGACACCCGCGGGCAGGGGTACGGCTTCACCCTGGGGGAGACGCCGGATCCGCACCCTTCCGCCGGGGACGTAGCGCACGCAGGCCTGATGACCAGGGGCATCGCCAGCAGGGAGGACTACTACTACCGGCGCGTCTACGTGGACGCTTTCCGGGCGGTCGAAGCCGCGCAGGCCCATCCCGCCGTCGACGCCGCCAAGGTGGTGCTGGCCGGCGTCAGCCAGGGCGGCGGGCTGGTGGTGGCAACGGCAGGGCTCGCTGCCGGACGGCTCGACGGCGTCATCGCCGCACTGCCCGACGTTCCGTTCCTGCAGGACTTCCCCCACGCGATCGACATCACCCCGCGCGGGCCTTACCCGGAGATCGCCCAGTTCCTGGCCCGGCACCGGGAACGCTACGAGCCCGCGCTGGAGGTCCTGCGCTATTTCGACGGCGTCAACCTGGCCCGGTACGCCACGGCGCCGGCGCTGTACTCGGCGGCGCTGATGGACGACATCTGCCCGCCATCCACGGTGTTTGCCAGCTTCAACGCCTACGGGGCCGGGACGTCCGGCGCATCCGCCACGGGAGCCGCCAAGGAGATCGAGGTGTACCGGTTCAACAACCACGAGGGGGGCCAGGAGCACCACTGGATCCGGCAGCTGCAGTTCCTGCGCAAGCTTCTGGGGTAAGCGGCGGCGCCGAAATGTGACGGCACCTGATTTTGCGGCGGCGCCAACCGGGGCTATGGTCTCTTCCATGACTAACCGTTGGTATGCGTATTTTTCGTTGGCTCTGGAGGGGCCCGCGTCTAACTGACACGCATCCAACTTTCCTTCAGAGCCAACAGGGCAGAGATGATTCTCTGCCCTTCGCCGTTTCTCCGGCGGGTTCTGAAATCCGGGCCCGCTTCCCATCTGGAACAGGACCCGCACATGAGCACCGCAACAGCAGACACCACGTCAACCTCTAACCTGCGCGTCAGCGAATTCACCGCGCTGCCCACGCCTTCCGAACTTCTCGCCGACCTGCCCCTGGACGCCCGGGCCGCGGCCGTCGTCGAACGCGGACGCGACGAAGTCCGGGCCATCATGGACGGCGTGGATGACCGCCTGCTGGTCATTGTGGGGCCCTGCTCCATCCACGATCCCAAGGCCGGCCTGGAATACGCCCGCCGGCTGGTCAGCCAGGCCGAAAAGCACAAGGAAGACCTGCTGATCGTCATGCGGACCTACTTCGAGAAGCCGCGCACCACCGTCGGCTGGAAGGGCCTGATCAACGATCCGCGGCTGGACGGCAGCCACGACATGGTCACCGGCCTGCGCACCGCCCGCCACTTCCTGCAGGAGGTCACCGCCCTGGGGCTGCCCACGGCCACCGAGTTCCTGGAGCCGATCAGCCCGCAGTACATGGCCGACCTGATCTCCTGGGGCGCCATCGGCGCGCGCACCACCGAGAGCCAGATCCACCGGCAGCTCGCCTCCGGCCTCTCCATGCCCATCGGCTTCAAGAACGGGACCGACGGCGGCCTGCAGGTAGCGATCGACGCCTGCGGCGCCGCCGCGGCAGCCCAGGCCTTCCTGGGAATCGACGGCGACGGCCGGGCCGCGCTGGTGTCCACCGCCGGAAACCCCGACACCCACGTCATCCTCCGCGGCGGGCGCAAGGGACCCAACTACTCGGCTGCCGCCGTCGAAAAGGCGTCCGGCGAGCTGGCCGGCAAGGGCCTGAACCCGCGCCTGATCGTTGACGCGAGCCACGCCAACAGCGGCAAGAGCCACCACCGGCAGGCTGAAGTTGCGCTCGAAATCGGTGCCCAGCTCGAGGACGGCGGAACCTCCGCCCAGGCGATCGCCGGCGTCATGCTGGAAAGCTTCCTGGTGGGCGGCGCCCAGAACCTGGACGTTGCCGAGCACGCTGCAGGGGAATCGGAGCTGGTGTACGGCCAGAGCGTCACAGACGCGTGCATGGACTGGGACGTCTCCGCCTCGGTCCTGGAACAGCTGGCGGCCTCGGCCCGTAAGCGGCGCCAGGCGAAATAGGGTAGTTTGCTACTTTCACTTCTGCCCCATGAACATCTAGAGTATCTGGATAGGTGGTTGGTGGATGGCTCAGCATCGGAACACCGCATTGGCATGTACCTGGGGTCACTGTTGTCCATCCGTCAGCAAAGGAAAATAGGGAAATGTCGGCAGAACAGAACTTCTCCAACGCGAAGTTCCTGACCGTGGCTGAAGTAGCCGAGGTCATGCGCGTCTCCAAAATGACCGTTTACCGGCTGGTCCACTCAGGGGAAATGCCGGCAGTCCGTTTCGGCCGCTCTTACCGGGTCCCCGAAAACGCCGTGGAACAGTACCTCAAGGGCGCCGTGGTGGACGGCCACACCGAGACCGCCTGAGCCTGTCCTTAGCCGCTCCCGATAGGCGGTACCCTGTTAAGGAACGTTTTACGTCATTGTAAGAATCTGTCAGTTGTTCAGTTCGTAGCTTTGTCCGCGGACATTCCCCATCAGGCAGGTACTGCATCTAGTTTGTAAGGAACTTTCGTGGGTTCAGTTATCAAGAAGCGTCGCAAGCGTATGGCCAAGAAGAAGCACCGCAAGCTGCTTCGCAAGACTCGTCACCAGCGCCGCAACAAGAAGTAGCAATACTTCGAACAGCGTGAAAATGCCCGCCACCTTCGAAAGGTGGCGGGCATTTTTGTTGGGCCGGTGGGCTAAGCCCGGGGGCCGCGGATCCTCGCGAAGCCCTTCCACAGTCCGTAGACGGCGCCGCCGAACGTGGCCGCCTTGAGGCCGAACGTGGCAGCCCGGCGGCCGGCGCGGAAATCGTAGACCGGCCAGTTGTGGTCGCGGGCGTGGCGGCGGAGCCTGGCATCCGGGTTGATGGCCACCGGGTGGCCTACGAGCGAGAGCAGCGGGATGTCGTTGTAGGAATCGCTGTAGGCCCAGCAGCGCTTGAGGTCCAGGTCCTCCTCGTCGGCAATGGCCTGGACGGCCACGGCCTTGGCCGAGCCGTGCAGGATGTCTCCCACCAGCCGGCCCGTGTACATGCCCTCCGAGACTTCCCCCACCGTCCCGAGGGCGCCGGTCAGTCCCAGCCGGGTGGAAATGACTGTTGCAACTTCGATGGGTGTGGCCGTGACGAGCCAGACGCGCCGGCCCACCCGCAGGTGCTGTTCAGCCAGCGCCTTGGCTCCGGGCCAGATCCGGGAGGCAATCATCTCGTCGTAGACTTCTTCGCCCAGCGCCTTGATGTCGTCAACGGTGATGCCGGCGGCCAGCGTCAAGGCCGAGTCGCGGACGGCATGGACGTCGTCGATGTTTTCCCCGCGCGTGACGAACTTGAACTGCTTCCATGCGAAGCCTGCAGCCTGCGCCAGGGTGAAGGCGCCGCGCTGGTGCATCTTGCGTGCCACATGGAACAGGCTGGCGCCGCGCATGAGGGTATTGTCAACGTCGAAAAACGCCGCCTCGCCCGGCTGCGGCGCAGGTTCGGGCCGCGTGACGACGGCGACGTATTTCTCCTCGGGCATGGAGTTGAGTCTAGTCAATGCACCGCCCTGCCGCCGTCGGCGTCGCCCGCGGGCCGCCAACGGCGCTACGGTTAAGCCATGGCTACACCCCGCGTCGTCCTGGTCACCAAAGCTGACTGCCACCTTTGCGAAGAAGCGCGCGACGCCGTGGGCCGGGTCACTGCCTCGCTGGGACTTTCCTGGACCGAAGAGCAGGTGGACCACCAGCCCGAACTGCGGGAACGGTATGCCGAAGAGATCCCGGTGGTGCTGGTGGACGGGGTGCAGCGTGACTTCTGGAAAATCGACGAAGCCCGCCTGGCACGCGTCCTGCAGCGCGCCATGGCGCAGTAGGGGGAGGTGCGGGTGACGTCGCTGGGTTCAACGCCGCAGCCTGTCCCGGACCTGCCGGGCGCCACGGGCACGACCCCCAAGCAGATTCCGCCTGCTGCAGTGGCCAGGCTGACGCTCTATCTCCGTGCCTTGAACACCCTCATGGCGGACGGGGTGGAGCGCGTCTCCTCCGAATCCCTGGCCGAGGCATCAGGCGTCAGTTCCTCGACGCTGCGCAAGGACCTGTCCCATGTGGGCTCCTACGGGACCAGGGGAGTGGGTTATGAGGTCCAGTACCTCAGCCGGCACATCGCTGCCGCCTTGGGGCTGACGCACGACTGGAAAGTCGCCATTGTCGGTGCCGGAAACCTGGGCAAGGCGCTGGCGCGGTACGGTGGCTTCGAATCCCGGGGCTTCGACGTGGTCGCCATCTTCGACGCCGACCAGATGGTGGTGGGCAATGAGGTGGGATGGCTGCGGGTCAGCGACGTCGCGGACCTCGAAACCGTCCTGCACCGGACCGGCGCCAACATGGTGGTGCTGGCCCTTCCGGCCGCGGTGGCCCAGGGGGTCTGCGACCGGGTGGTGGCAGCGGGTGTGCGCAGCGTGCTGAGCTTCGCGCCCGTGATGCTCCAGGTGCCCGAAGGGGTCAACCTCCGCAAGGTGGACATGGCCACCGAGCTGCAGATCCTGGCTTACCACGCCCAGCGAGTGCAGGATCCGGCGCAGCCGGCAGAGGCGCCCGGGCAGACTGCCTAGGCAGTACACCTACCGCCGCGCTGCCACGCTTCCGCGGCGCCATCATCGGAAAAGCGACGGCCAGGGAAACCATCCCTGGCCGTCGCTTTCTTGCCGTCGCTTGTCTTGCTGTGGGACTGGCGCCTACCGTCCGTAGGGGTTGCCGAAGCCGCCCGGGTAGGGGTTGCTGAACGGCTGCTGCTTCCGGAAGTACGGAGCCGCCGCCGGAAGGTACAGCAGCACGATGGCCGCGATCCCCAGGGCGGTCCCGAGGGTGGCGAACGTGGGGACGCCGAAGAGGCCCAGTACGGACAGGGCCGCGAACACAGTCCCCAGGATGCGTGCCCAGTTCCTCCCCTTGCGGATGAAGAAGGCCACCAGGAGGTAGAGCCCGGCGCCGATGATGGCGAAGACCACCAGCGTTCCGGCGATGACGCTCTTGATGTCCTCGTAGGTGACGCCGCTGGCACCGCTGGTTTGCATCTGCTGCTCGAACGTCTGCCTGAAGGCCGGGTCATCCAGCTGGGTCAGCCCGGTCAGGACGGAGATGACAAAAATGATGCCCGACGCGATCAGGAGCCAGAACGAGATGTTGACCAGCTGCGGGACGCCGTCGGCACCTGCTGCCTGCGGCTGCTCCGACGGGTACTGGCCGTAGGGCGACTGGCCGTAAGGCTGCTGCCCGTACTGGGGAGCGTTCTGGCCGTATGGCTGCTGCCCGTACTGCGGTGCGTTCTGGCCATACTGCGGTGCGTTTTGCCCGTACTGGGGTGCGTTTTGCCCATACTGCGGAGCGTTCTGGCCGTATTGCGGAGCGCCCTGCCCGAACTGCTGGCCGTACTGGGGTGCGTTCTGCCCGTAGCGCGGTTCCTGGCCGGCGGACTCGGGGCTGCCTCCCTGGCCGTTCCCGGAGTGGGGATCATTGGGCACGGGAGGCGGGACGGGAGGAGTACTCATGGGCGTTCCTTTTGCATGTCGGGATCCAGGTAGGCTGCCGGGAATTGGTCCTGCGCCTCCCCCCGGCATGGCTTAAGTCCACCGTACCCCCGGGGGCTGTGCTTGTGCGTGATTCCGCAGAGGTATTCAGGCGCCCCTGGCCTTAACCGAAGAACCCCGGCACCGCGCCAGGAGGGCGCATCGTGCCGGGGTTGCCGGGTCGCCTGGGAATTCCAGGGGCGGGAATTATGCCGCGGGGGCGATGAAGGCCAGTTCCAGGTTGATGGCAACCTTGTCGCTGACAAGGACGCCGCCGGTCTCCAGGACTGCGTTCCAGGTGAGGCCGAAGTCCTTGCGGCTGATGGTGGTCTCGGCGGAGACGCCGGCGCGGGTGTTGCCGAACGGGTCCACGGCCACGCCGTTGAACTCGGTCTCCAGGGTCACCGGGCGGGTGACGCCCTTGATGGTGAGGTCGCCGGTGAGTTCGTAGCTGTTGCCCTTGGCCACCAGGCCGTTGGAGACGAAGGAGATTTCAGGGAACTTCTCCACGTCGAAGAAGTCCTCGCCCTTGACGTGGCCGTCGCGGTTGGCGTCGCCAGAGTCGAAGCTGGCGGTCTGGATGGTGGCGCTGATCTTGGAGTCGGCCACCTCCTCTGCCAGGTCCAGGGTGGCGGCGGCTTCGGTGAACTGGCCGCGGACCTTGCTGATGCCGGCGTGCCGAACGGTAAAGCCGATCTCGCTGTGCGAGTTGTCGAGGGTCCAGGTGCCGGTGGTGACGTCTGCGGGAAGTGCCATGATGTTGCTCCTTTTGTGCTGTGCCTGCTTATGAGTGGAATTGAAGCTTCATCTGTTGAAGCCTCAACTAACTGCTGCATCCAGTATAAACATGCATTTGCATGTTTTGTTCCCGGCTTCGGAACATTTCTTCAAAAACCTGAGTTCTACTGGACGTAGAAGATTTCGGATCGCACGCCATCTTTGAGAAACTGGTAAACATGCCCCAAGCCACTGTCCATCTGCTCCGCCACGGCGAGGTCCATAATCCCGACGGCGTTCTCTACGGACGGCTCCCCGAATTCCACCTCTCCGAGCTGGGGCAGGAGATGGCCCGCACGCTCGCGGAGCACTTCCGGCAGCGGGCCGAGCGCGGCGCCCGGATCACGTACCTGGCCGCCTCCCCGCTGGACCGCGCCCAGGAAACTGCACGGCCGACGTCGGAAGCCCTGCACCTGCAGATCCACACCGATGAGCGGATCATCGAAGCTGAAAACTACTTCGAGGGCATGAAGGTCACCAAAGCCGAACTCCGGCGCCCCAAGCACTGGCCGCGGCTGGTCAACCCGCTGCGTCCGTCCTGGGGCGAGCCGTACAAGCAGCAGGCGGCGCGCGTTGCCGCGGCGGTGCAGGACGCACGCCGCCTGGCCATTGAACTGGCCGCCGGCGACTTCGGTGCCGAGGGGCCCGAGGCCATCCTGGTCAGCCACCAGTTGCCCATCTGGGCCACCCGGCTCAGCGCCGAGGGCAGGCCTCTTTGGCATGATCCCCGCAAGCGTGAGTGCACGCTGACATCCGTCACGTCGCTGGTGTTCGATGACGCCGGTGCGCTGCTGCGCGTCGAGTACACCGAACCCGCGGCGTCCCTTCTTCCCGGTGCCGCCAGCACCCCTGGAGCCTAGCAGTGACCCACAACAACCTGACCCCGCGCCGCAGCGTGCTCGCCGCCGGCGGCCTGGCGCTCGCCGCGCTGACCATGGGCCTGTCCGGCTGCGCCCAGGAGGATGCGCTGGCCAAGCAGGCCAAGGCGGGGGACAACAAGAACTACGTGGCCGGCGACGGCTCCGTCACCGAATTCGCCGCAGCCGACCGCAAGGAACCGGTGCAGGTCAAGGGAACGCTCTTCGGCGGCACTGCGGTCACGCCCGCGGATTTCCAAGGCAAGGTGACGGTGCTGAACTTCTGGTTCGCCGCCTGCGCCCCCTGCCGGGTGGAAGCACCCATCCTCGAGGAGCTGCACCAGGAGTTCAAGGACCAGGGCGTCCAGTTCTTCGGCGTCAACCTCCGGGACGAGAAGCCTACGGCTGAGGCGTTCGAGAAAACCTTCAACCTGACCTACCCCAGCTTCGACGACAAGGACGGCGGCGTGCTGCTGTCCGTCTCCGGCCTGGTGCCCCCGGGCGCCGTGCCCACCACACTGGTCCTGGACAAACAGGGCCGTGTGGCATCCCGCGTCCTCGGCGAAATTGAAAAGGGCACCCTGAAGGCCCTCATCACCGCCGCCGTGGCCGAGTAGGGGAAGGGCCCGTGAACAGCCCCTTCGCCGAGGCGATCCTGAACGGATCCATCCTGCTTGCCATTCCCGTGGCCCTGTTGGCCGGACTGGTTTCCTTCCTGTCTCCGTGCGTCCTGCCCCTGGTCCCCGGATACCTCGGCTACGTCACAGGGCTGAGCGGCGTGGACCTGCAGAAGCAAAAGCGCGGCCGCATGCTGGCCGGCATCGGCCTGTTCGTCCTGGGTTTCTCGGTGATCTTCGTCCTGCTGGGCGGTGCGTTCGGCCAGCTGGGCACCCTGATCAGCGGCGGCCAGAATGCCTGGATCACCCAGCTCCTTGGGGTCCTGGTGATCATCATGGGCATCGTGTTCATGGGCGGCTTCAGCTGGCTGCAGCGCGACGCCAAGATCCACGCCAAGCCGCCGGCCGGGCTGTGGGGTGCGCCGCTGCTGGGCCTGACCTTCGGCCTGGGCTGGGCGCCGTGCATCGGCCCCACCTACTCCGCCGTCCAGCTGCTGAGCCTCTCCGGCGGCTCCTCCGCCGCCAAGGGCGCTTTCCTGGCGTTCGTCTACAGCCTGGGTTTGGGCATCCCCTTCCTGCTGATCGCACTGGCGCTGCGCCGAGGCATGGGCGTCATGGCGTTCTTCCGCAAGCACCGGCTGGCCATCCAGCGGACCGGGGGCGGAATCCTGGTGGTGCTCGGGATCCTGATGGCCAGCGGAGTCTGGGGAGCCTGGGTGACCGGGCTGCAGTACTGGTTCCAAACCGACGTGAAGTTGCCGATCTGATGAGCGAGCGTGTGAAGGTAAAGAAGAAGCAATCCGCCCCTGCCGCAGAAGCGAAAGCCAACGCCGCACTGCCGGCCCTCGGCGTGAAGGGCATGCTGCGCTGGGCCTGGACCCAGCTGACCAGCATGCGCACCGCGCTGTTCCTGCTGCTGCTGCTCGCCGTCGCAGCCGTCCCCGGCTCATTGTTCCCGCAGCGACCCGCCAATCCCGCAGTGGTGACCCAGTACATCAAGGACCACCCGGACTACGGCAAGCTGCTGGATTCGCTGCAGCTTTACGACGTCTATTCCTCCGCGTGGTTCTCGGCAATCTACCTGCTGCTGTTTATCTCGCTGATCGGCTGCGTGGTGCCGCGCGCCATCGCCCACTACAGGGCCATGCGCTCCCAGCCGCCCCGCACGCCCCAGCGTCTCTCCCGGCTCCCCGAATACGGCACCATGGTGATTCCGTCCGGTGCCGGGATCCCGGCGTCGGAGGCCATCAACAGTGCCGCCGGGGTGCTGCGGAAACGCGGCTACCGGGTGGAGGTCAGGGATGCCGACGGCGCCCTGCCGTCCCTGGGTGCCGAACGCGGCTTCCTCAAGGAAGTGGGCAACCTCGTGTTCCACACTTCGCTGATTGGCGTACTGGTGTCCGTGGCCGCCGGAGGCCTGTTCGGGTACAGCGGGCAGCGCATCCTGGTGGAGGGCGATACGTTCGTGAACACCCTGGTGGGTTACGACCAGTTCAACCCGGGCACCAACTTCCAGTCCAGCCAGCTGCAGCCGTACTCCCTGCAGCTGGACAAGTTCAACATCACCTTCGACCGCGAATCCAGGGGCAAGTTCGGCCAGCCCATCGACTTCGCGGCCACGGTGACCACCAAGGAAAACCCGGACGCCCCCGCCAAGCAGGAGATCCTGAAGGTCAATGATCCCGTCACGCTGGGCGGCACCAGCATCTACCTCACGGGCAACGGCTACGCTCCGGTGGTGACCATCCGCGACGGCGCAGGAAACGTTGCCATGCAGGGGCCGGTGGTGGCAAAGCTGCAGGGTGACAACTACTACTCCTCCGTGGTGATCAAGGTCCCCGACGCCAAGCCCGACCAGCTCGGCTTCGCCGGGTTCTTCCTGCCGACGGCGTTCGTCACTAATGAAGGGGTTTCCTTCAGCGGCGACCCTGAGCTGTTCAATCCCCAGCTGTCCCTGAACTCGTACTACGGCGACCTGGGCCTGGACGCCGGCGCCCCGCAGAACGTCTTCGAACTGGACGTCAAGAAGCTCACCCCGCTGAACGCACGAAACCTCCCGACGAAGGGCATCACCCTGACCCCTGGCTCCACGTACACGTTGCCGGACGGCAAGGGCACCATCAGCTTCGACGGCGTGAAGCGCTACATCGGCGTGGACATCCACCACAACCCGGGCCAGGTGTCCGCCCTGGTGTTCGCGCTCCTGGCGGTGGCCGGCCTGATCCTTTCGCTCTACGTCAACCGCCGCCGCGTCTGGGTGCGCACCGGCACCGCGGCCGACGGCCGCACGATGGTGGAATACGGACTCCTGGCCCGCGGCGAGGACCACCGCCTGGCCGGTGAGGCCGCGGCCCTGCGCAAGCTGTTCTCCGCGGAATGGCAGCTCGAGGCTGAAGACCCTGCAGCTGACCACACGCCCCAGTCCCAGCAAACTCCCAGCCCGACAGGCGATAATGGCGCCGGCTCCGCCGATAATGCTCCCGGCTCCGTCACCACCCCAGCAGGCCCCACCGGGCCCGAAAAGGACCAGTAATGCCATTTGGAATCAACGAAACCATGGGCCAGTACAGCGAACTGTTCATGCTGCTGGCGGCAGGGACCTACACGGTGGCCTTCATCGCCTTCGCCTGGGACCTGGCCAAGAGCAG
Organism: Arthrobacter sp. E70; assembly: GCF_058266945.1. Lineage (NCBI taxonomy): Bacteria > Bacillati > Actinomycetota > Actinomycetes > Micrococcales > Micrococcaceae > Arthrobacter > Arthrobacter sp. E70. The sequence continues at coordinate 98,083 of NZ_JBYQFR010000010.1, forward strand.
CAAGGCCCTGCGTGCGGTGGACCTCAAAGCTGCGCAGTCAGTAGCCGCTGCCAAGGTGCCCGTAGCCGCCGGAGTGGCCGCGGACTCCGCCGGGTCCCGCCTCAGTGGGCCCGCGGACCGGGCTGAACGGCCGACGTCGTCCACCAACTCAGCGGGAAACGCTGCCGGCGGTGCCGCCACGGCAGACGGCGACATGAAGTACGCTGCGGAGCGCCGTGTTCCGGCCCGCGTGGCCGTGGCCCTGACCGTCCTGGGCGCCGTGATCCACGGCGCCGGAGTGGTGACGCGGGCCCTGGGCGCCGGCCGCGTGCCATGGGGCAACATGTACGAGTTCCTGACCACCGGCGCCTTCCTGGTGGCCGCCGTCTTCCTGCTCGCGCTCATCCGGCGCGACCTGCGCTTCCTGGGCACGTTCGTCGTCGGCCTCGTGATCATCATGCTGGTGGCCGCGTCCGTGGCCTTCTGGACCCCCGTGGGGCACCTGGTACCCGCGCTGCAGAGCTACTGGTTGGTCATCCACGTTTCCATTGCCGTGCTCTCATCCGCGCTGTTCACCCTGACGTTCGCGATGTCCGCCCTGCAGCTGGTGCAGTCCCACCGGCAGAAGACCGTGGCCGCCGGCGGCACGGACAAGCTCGGCTTCATGCGCCTGGTGCCGTCCGCGCTGAGCCTGGAGAACCTTTCCTACCGCATCAATGCCATCGCCTTCATCGGCTGGACCTTCACCCTGATGTTCGGCGCCATCTGGGCCGAAAAGGCCTGGGGCCGGTTCTGGGGCTGGGACACCAAGGAAGTGTGGACCTTCGTCATCTGGGTGGTCTACGCAGGCTACCTGCACGCGCGCGCCACCCGCGGCTGGACCGGAACACGCGCAGCCTGGCTGTCGATCGTGGGCTACCTTTGCGTGATCTTCAACTTCACCATCGTGAACACGTTCTTCAACGGGCTCCACTCCTACTCGGGCCTCTAAACGCGGCTCTTCCGGCACTCCAGGCGGCGTTTCCACGCCCATTTGCTGTGGACCTCCGCAGTACCGGCCGGTAGCGGCCACAAATAACCATTCGATGTAGCAACAGGGGTGTTCCCCGTACTTCGGTAATGCTACGTTGGTGGGGTTCCCCTGTGATGAAGCTTGCAGGCGAAACACCACCTTTTCCGAGGTACCCATGAGCTACGTTCTCGCCGTCGATGTCGGGACCAGTTTCACGGCGGCCGCCGTAGTGCGTTTCAACCAAGGAGCTTCGCCTGTTCCGGAGTGCCTGCCCCTGGGCCTCCGGGGTGCCTCTGTGCCTTCGGTGGTGTACTACCCGGAGGAGGGCCCCGTCCTGGTGGGCGAGGCCGCCGAACGCCGGGGGCTGGACTCCCCGGCACGAGTGGTACGCGAATTCAAGCGCCGGATCGGCGACGACGTTCCATTCTCCCTGGGCCGCCTGTCCGTGCGCCCGGAGGACGTCTTCGCCACCATGGCCCGCTGGGTCTCGGACCGTGCCGCCGAACGCGAGGGCGAACAGGCGTCGGCGATCTTCCTGACCCACCCCGCGGCGTGGGGAAGCCACCGGCTTTCGGTGATCCGGGACGCCCTCGCCGCCCACGGACTGCCGGACGTCACGCTGCTTCCCGAACCCGAGGCTGCCGCACTGCACTACGCCTCGCAGGTGCGCGTCGAGGAGGGCAGCACCATTGCCGTGTACGACCTCGGTGGGGGCACCTTCGACACCGCGGTGCTGCGGAAATCCGGCAGCAGCCGCTTCGAACTCGTGGGACGGCCCGACGGCATCGAAGACCTTGGCGGAGCAGACTTCGACGCCGCCGTCTTCCGTTACGTTGCCAGCCACACGGGCGACGTCCTGGCCCGCCTCGACCCCAAGGACCCGGCGGTGCTGCCGGCGCTGACCAGGCTGCGGCGCGAGTGCGTGGAAGCGAAGGAGGCCCTCTCTGCGGACAGTGAGGCCAGCATCCAGGTGCTGCTTCCCGGGATCCAGCAACAGGTCCGCCTGGTCCGGGCCGACTTTGAGGCGGTCATTGAGGAACCGCTCCGCGAGACGGTGGATGCGCTGGAACAATCGCTGGCCCGGCTGCAGCTGGAACCGGCAGACCTCTCCGCAGTGCTGCTGATCGGCGGGTCCTCCCGCATCCCGCTGGTGGCGCAGCTGGTGTCTGAACAGCTGGACCGGCCCATCGCCGTCGACGCGGACCCCAAATCCTCCATCTGCCGCGGGGCTGCGGTGGCCGCCCTGCTGGAGCACCAGGCCGCGGCCCATGCCCTGGCCTCTGCGACGGAACCTGAAGCTGACGGGGAAGCCGCCCGGTCCGGCATCGAAACTTCCAATCCCTCCGGAGCACCCGGTATCCCGCGGCGGCCCGGCTGGCAGCGTGGGACTGCGGTGCCAGCGGGGCTGCCCGCAGGCCTTACCGCCGTATCCGGTGCCCACAGGCAGCGGGGAGCCCACGCGCCGACGCCTACCGTCCGGCTGACGGCCGTCGCCGCCTCTGCGGCCCTCCTGACGGTCCTCACCGCCACGGCGGCACAGAGTCCCGACGGCTTCGGCAATCTCACCGCGGTGTTTGTGCCACAGGCCGGTGCCAGCACCACGGGCGGCTCTGCCGGATCCGACGGCACAGCCACCCCGGATGCCGCAGCGGCCGGCACCCTGGATGACGGCCCCGCCACCGCGTCTGCCGTCCCTGGGCCCATGCGGCTCCCGGGCATAGAGGCAAGCGCCACCACGAAAGGCGCCAATACCCAAGCCGGCATCGACGCGTCCGTCCCGGACACCGGGGCGGTGGCCGCTGGGACCGGTGCCGACGGCCCCACCGGCGGCGGTGCACCTGGCGGCCCCGGGGAAACGGGAACCGGCATCGTCCTGGACGCCGCCCCTGGGCCGGCCAACACGGACACCGGTACCCCAGGCCTTGGCACCCCAGACCCTGGGGCCACTGACCCCGCGGTCACGGATCCCGCGGCCACGGATCCCGTTGCCAGCGAGCCCGGGTCGACTGGTTCGGGCGCGCCGGAAGCAACCCCGGGCGATACGACCGGGACGCCCACGCCGGCCCCGTCCACCCCGATCAATCCGCCTGCCACGGATCCGGCTACAGCCGGTCCGGCCGCCACGGACCCAGCGACATCCACGGACCCTGCCACATCCACGGACCCGGCCCCTGAACCGATGAGCGGTCCCACGGCGACGCCCACTCCGGAGCCCTACTCCGGCTCGACATCAACCGTTACCGCCAGTGAAACGGCCGTGACCACCCTGCCGGCGGCCTGACATGGACGGCCATTTCCAGCAATCGCACCAAGCGGCATCCCCCAGGCCTGATCTGGACGGGCACCGTGAACTGGACCGCAGTAGTGAACTGGACCGCCAGGGGCAGCCGCCGCATACTGCCGAACTGATGTCCCAGCAGCTGAAGGGGGCCAACGCCGCGGTGCGGGAGTTGCTGCTCGCCCTCTCCGTCGGATTCGCCCTGCCCGGGCCCTTGCCGGCGGACCTGCAGAACAGGATCAGCAGCGGCGCCGTGGAAAGCCTGGACGAACTGGTGGAGCGCGCCGAGGCTTCCGGGCTCCTACGGCCCGACGGCACTGTGGTGGGCACCGTGCAGCATGCACTGCTCGCCGTGACCCCCACCGCCAAGAAACATGCACTCGAGCGCGAGCTTGTTACCGTGTTCGCGTCGGCCGGACAGCCACTGGGCGCCCTCGCGCGCGACCTCGCCAGGGGCGGCCTCGCCGATCCCCGCGTGGCCGCCGAGCTTGAGGAAGCGGCGGACACGGCGTTGGAGCACGACCCGGCTCTGGCAGTCCAGCTCTACGACGAGGCACTGCTGGCGGGTGCCGATCCCGTACGCACCGCAGCGCGGCGCGCCCAGGCCGCGGCCGGCGACGGTGACTTGGATGCTGCCGCCCGGATCATCGACAGCCTCCTGGTCCGGACTGATCCGCCCGACCTGCGCCGAGGCGCGGACGTGGCCGCATCGGTCTGGGCGCAGCGCGGCATGCTGGCACGTGCAGCGGATGTCTACAACTGGCTGGGCGCCGAACGGATGGGATCATCCGCACCCCTCGCCGTCGTCGCCCTCGCCGGTTCCGGCGACCGGCAAGCCGCCGAAGCGTTCTTCCGGCCCGATGCGCCGCCCCTTTCGCCCACGCTCCTGGCCGCTGCCCTGGCGCAGACAGCGCGGGGCGTCCTGGCCTCCCTGGGGAACCATCCCCAGCAGGGCATTCCGGTCCTGATCCATGCTTCGGACATGCTGAACTCAGCCGCGGTAGCGCTGCCGCTGGCCGAAACACCAGCCGCCCTGGCAGCCCTGCTCGCCATGCACAGCGGCGAGCCGCACCTGGCGGAAACCGTCTGCCGTGCGGCTGTCGCGGCGAACCAGGGAGGCAACGCAGCCCAACCCCGGCTCCTCCTGCTGCAGGGCTGGGCAGCGATGATGCAGGACAAGCTTGAGGACGCCCGGCTGGCGGCCACCGAGGCGTCCAAGGCAAACCACTGGCCACTGGTCCCCAGGGACGAAATCCTGTGTGCCGCCCTGGAAGTCGGTCTTGCCCGCAGGAACGGGGACGTCCCGGAGCTCCTCAGGTCCTGGGAGCGGGCCCGGGAGGCGATGCTGCACACGTCCGTCGACCTGTACGCCCTGCTGCCCTGGGGCGAACTGATGATCGCCGCCGCCCGGTTGCGTGAAACCCGGCGCGTGGCGCACCACATGGAAGACGCGTGGCGGCTCGTGGGCCGGCTGGGCGACCCCTTGCTATGGTCCGTCCCGCTGCACTGGGCCGGCGTCCAGGCCGCGCTCCTGGGTGAAAGCCCCGCAGAGCTCGCCCCGCATGCAGCGGCGCTGGCGAGGGCCTCTGTGCACAGCCACCTTGCCGCGGTGTTTGCCGCCGCCGGCAAGGCCTGGGTTTCCGTGCTGGCCGGACGGCTCAGGCCGGCAGACGTGGAAGCGGCAGCGCGGGGGCTCGCGGCCGTCGGCATGCCGTGGGAAGGCGCCCGGCTTGCCGGCCACGCCGCCGCCCGGGCTGACGAACGAAGGGACATGATGCGGCTGCTTTCCTGCGCCAGGGAGCTCCACCCGCAAGGCGCCCCCGCCACTGGCGGGACCCGCACGGCTACCGCCCGGGGGAGCGACGCAGGCAACGCCAGCGGCAATGGCGTGCAACAGGATGCCTCAGGATTGAGCGAACGGGAGAAGGAAGTGGCCAGGCTGGTACTTGAGGGAAAGACCTACCGGGAGATCGGTGAGGCCATCTACATCTCCCCCCGGACAGCAGAACACCACATCGCACGCATCCGCCGCCGCCTCGGTGCCGAAAACCGGTCCGACCTGCTCGCGCGGCTGCGCCTCGCCCTCGGCCCGGACCACCACCAGCAGGAATGAACCCCTAATGCCCCTATCGGCAGGAGGCTGCGCGCCCCGGAAGTGCACCAACGGGTAAGGGGGAAGGACCCGATGCCCGTGCCCGGCGGCAAACCTAGGTTTGAAGCAACCAGGTAACGACGCCGGGCGTCGCCAACGAGAAGATGTGAGGACCACGCACATGGCAACACTCGCAAACGACCTTGTCCAGTTCCTGATGCACCTCTTCGGCAACCCGCAGGCAACCAGGGAATTCCTGGAGAACCCGGAGCGGGCGCTCGCGGACCACGGCCTGGGCAGCGTCTGCTCGGCCGATGTCGACGCTGCAATGCCCGTTGTCCTCGATTACGCACCCATTACCGTCAACGCCTCCTTCGACAGGGATGACCACGCGGGCAGCAACGTCGCCGGCACGGCGCACACCGGCTGGATCGTCTCCCATGGCGCCGCGGGGAACGGCGGCGGCCACACCGGGGGTGCGGGTGGCCTTGGCGGTGGGAACCAGGAGCCTGACGACCATGCCTACGCCGTCCAGCAGTTGCACCATGTGGTGAACAGCTACTCCTACACGGCCAGCACCATCATGGTGGACGACAGGGTCACCCTCACCGACCAGTCCGTGAGCCAGAATATCTGGGCAGACGGAGACGTGGAGCAGTGGTTCGACAACGACGCCGTAGTGGCATCCGGCGACCAGGCCGTCGCCGCCGGCGGCGATGCGGACGTCCGGGACTCCTTCAACACTGACGTCGCCTTCGACGCGGACGACTCCTTCAACGACACTTCCGAACACTCTGATACCTGGGACAACTCCGACCACTCCCTCAGCACGGCGGTGGTGGACTCCTTCAACCAGGAGGACTCCTTCAACGAGGACCACTCCACCGATACGGCAGTGGACATCAGCATGGCGGACTCCTTCCAGGACAATTCAGACTCCAGCCTGGTGGAGGACAACGTGGTGGTTGCCGACAACCAGCTCGACTTCACGGAGGACAACTCCAGCCATACCGACGTGGACGTGGACCACCAGGCCGCTATCGACCATGCGGTGATTGACGACTCCACTGCGCTGTAACAGGCTTGTTCCGGGAACACGCTTGATCCCGGAACACGCTTGATCCGCAAGGAACACAGCCCGGCGGGAGAGGACAGTCTGTGGCAGAAGCAGGACCTGCAAGGCCGCCGGCTCCGGCGTTGGCGGGACAGCTGGTGCGGCTGGTGGAACAAGGCCTCCAGCTGGTGGGAACCGGTGACCGGGCTGACCTCCGCAAACGCCTGGACCAGGCCATGGCCCGGCTGCAGGATCCCAGCATCAGGGTGATCGTGGTGGGGGAGTTCAAGCAGGGCAAGAGCAAACTCATCAATGCCCTGGTCAACGCCCCTGTGTGCCCTGTGGATGACGACGTCGCCACCTCCACCCCCACGATTGTCCGCTACGGCGAGCCGGCGTCCGCCGCGATCCTGGTCCCCGCCGCCGACAACGCCGGCGGGGATGGCGACAGCCTTGAGCGCCAGCCGATCGACCTGGCAGACCTCCCCGAGTTCGTTTCCGAACACGGCAATCCGGGTAACCGCAGGAATCTGGCGGCGGCAGAGGTTTGCCTGCCCCGCAAACTGCTGACCGGCGGCCTGACCATCATCGACACACCCGGCGTGGGCGGCATGGGCTCCACGCACACCTTGACCACCCTCACGGCACTTCCCACCGCAGACGCCATGCTCCTGGTCTCTGATGCCTCGCAGGAATACACCGAGCCCGAAATGCGGTTCCTCCGCCAAGCCATGCGCATCACCCCCAGCGTTGCCGCCGTGCTCTCGAAGACGGACCTGTACCCGGACTGGCGCCAGGTGGAAGAACTGGACCGGGAGCACCTGAGAAAGGTGGCCCCGGACATCCCGCTGTTTCCGCTGTCCGCCGACCTCCGCCTCGAGGCCTCGCGGCTACAGGACGCCGAGCTCAACACCGAGTCCGGCTTTCCCGCCCTGGTAACCCACCTTCGGAACGACATCGTAGGGAACGCGCAGCGCCTCCAGCGCCGTTCCGTCAGCCAGGACCTGCTGTCCGTCACCGGCAACCTCCGGCTGTCCCTGCAGTCCGAGCTCGAGGCGCTGGAAAAGCCCGAGCAGACACCGCACATGGTGGCGGCCCTGGAACACGCCAAGGCCGAGGCCGATGACCTGAGGAAACGGTCCGCCCGGTGGCAGCTCACTCTCAGCGATGGCATCAACGACCTCATCGCCGACCTGGAATACGACCTCCGGGACCGCCTCCGCCGGATCCAGCGGGACGCCGAAGCAGCCATCGACCAGGGGGACCCCGGGCCGGTCTGGCCGCAATTTTCGCAGTGGCTGGAGGAATCCGTGGCTGCCGCCATCTCCGATACCTTTGTGTGGACCAGCGAGCGGTCCCAGTGGCTGGCCGCCCAGGTGGCCGAACACTTCGCCGCTGACGAGGTGTCGCTGCCGGTGCTGCATGTCTCCGACTCCGGCGACGCCCTGGATCCCGTGGACCAGATGCCGGAGCTTGATCCTGGCCGCGTGAACCCCGTACAGAAGGTCCTGATCGGGATGCGCGGTTCCTACGGCGGCGTCCTGATGTTCGGGCTCCTGACCGGCATCTTCGGCATGAGCCTGGTCAACCCCCTGTCCGTAGGTGCCGGGCTGCTGCTGGGCCGCAAGGCCTACCGGGAGGACAAGGAAACACGGCTGAAACGGCGCCAGGGCGAAGCCAAGGCACTGGTGCGGCGCCAGCTTGACGACGTGACGTTCCAGGTGGGGAAGCAACTGAAGGACCGGCTGCGACTGGTGCAGCGGACCATCCGTGACCACTTCACCGGGATTGCGGACGAGTACCACCGGTCGCTGGCGGACTCGGTTGCCGCAGCACAGAAGGCGGCCAACTCCTACGCCCGGGAAAAGGAGGGGCGGATCCGGGAGATCAGGGCAGAACTGCAGAAGGTCGATGCCCTCCACCGGGCGGCAGAAGCGGTGGCCTCCGGCGTTGCGGCGGGGGCGCCCTCGGCAGCGGGGGTGGCATGACAGCGTCCCCCACGGCCCGCGCCGCGGCCCTGCTCCAGGAGGCGCTTGACGCGTACCGGGATGAGCCGGGGGCGGTGGAGGAACTGGAACGGTACCAGCGGCGGCTCGCGGAACCCCTGCGCGTTGCCATCGCCGGAATGGTCAAGGCGGGCAAGTCCACGCTCTTGAACGCCATCGTTGGCGAAGAGATCGCCCCCACCGACACCGGGGAATGCACCAGGATCGTCACGTGGTACCGGCACGGACACACACCCCGCATCACCTTGTACCCAAAGTCGGGGGAGCCCAGGATCCTGCCGCTCAAGCGGGCCAACGGCCGCCTGGTCTTCGTCCTGGACGGTGCGCGGGCCGAGGACGTGGACCGGCTCGACGTTGAATGGCCGTCCCCGGCCCTGCTCGGCATGACCCTCATCGATACCCCGGGGATCGCCTCCCTGTCCCAGGATGTTTCGGCGAGGTCCACACACTTCCTGGCCCCGGAGGATGCGCCGTCCGAAGCCGACGCCGTCATCTACCTGATGCGCCACATGCACGCCGCCGATCTGCGGTTCCTGGAATCGTTCCGCGACGATGAGGCGGGCCGCCCCGGCGCGGTCAACGCCATCGCGGTGCTTTCCCGCGCCGACGAAGTGGGGGCGGGGCGCATAGATTCCCTCATCTCGGCAGCGGTCATCGCCGACAGGTACAGCCGTGACAACACCCTCCGGAAGCTGGCGCTGGGCGTGGTTCCGGTGGCCGGCCTCCTGGCCCAGAGCGCCCGGACCCTACGCCAGGCTGACTTCGAGTCCCTGCAGCTGCTCGCGGCAATGGACCGCGCCGACCGGGAGCGGATGATGCTCTCCGCCGACAGGTTCCGCCGGTCGACGGCCCCGGAGGGACTGACCGTGGAAGCCAGGACATCCCTGCTGGAGCGCTACGGGCTTTTCGGCATCCGCCTTGCAACAGTCCTGATCCGCAACGGCTTCCCGGACCCCACCCCGCTTGCACATGAGCTCGCACGCCGCAGCGGACTGGACTCTCTGCTGGAGCTGCTGGACCGCCAGTTCCAGGCAAGGGCGGAGGCCTTGAAGGCCCGCACTGCGGTGGCGGCAGTGGAGAACCTCCTGCACACGCGTCCCATGCAGGGGACCGAGGCCCTGGCTGCGGCGCTTGAACGGTTGCAGGCCAGCGCCCATGAGTTCCGCGAACTTCGGTTGCTGGCAGACCTGCGGAGCACCGGGGCGGACATTGCCCCGGAGCTGGCGGCAGAGGCTGAGCGGCTCATCGGCGGCCAGGGCACGGCAGCTTCCCTCCGGTTGGGACTTGCCCCGGAGGCCGGTGCCGCGGAACTGGCATCCGAGGCGCGCGCCTGCCTTGAGCGCTGGCGGGCGTTGGCCGGCAACCCGCTGACCGCCCGGTCGGCCTTGGAAACATGCCGGGTGGTCATCAGGAGCTGCGAGGGCATGCTCGCGGATCTGACCGGGGCGAAGGTGGCCTAAGGCTTGCTTTTGGGCGGCGCGAGCCAAGCACCGGCCGATGGCAGGAACAGGAACACCAAGCCCAGGCATGCCAGGATCAGCGCACCCACCCAAAGCAGCACCACACGGCCACCGGCCTCGCCCTCCGGCAACAGGAAGGCAGAGGCCACCAGCAGGACCAGCGCATGGCCCGCCAGCAGGGGGACCAGGGCCCAGCGGGCGCGCCTCCGGCGGCCCATCACCAGGGCCAGCGCAGCGGCCTCGAGAACGGTGAACAGCAGCAGGCCCGCAATGCTTCCCCAGAAGACCGTGTCCACGGCGGCCGCCACGGCGCCGGGGCCGCTGCCCGGGGCCATCTCCGCCACCACGCCGTGCAGCCGCTGCAGGTGGGACTCGCGGGTCAGGAAAGAGCCGGCCAGCACGGCAAGTCCGGCGACGAAGCTGGCCAGCCACAGCCTCCAGGCGGTGCGCACCGCGCGGGGCGGCGCCGGGGCCGCCGGTATGGGCGGCGGGGCCGAGTAGGAGGGTCCGGGCCGTGGCGGGGGAGCGGGCAGGCGCCGCTCTTCTCCGCCGGGGTGGGACGCCATGGGGCTTATTTCAGACCGTCGGTATCGTGTTCGTCGGTCCCGCGCTGGCCCTTGCGGTTGTTCTCCCGGGCCTTGGCGTCGAGTTCGTCCTTGAGCTTCCTCAGGCGTTCTGCCTCGGCCTGGTTGCGGCGGCGCGCTTCGAGGTTGCGCAGGAAGTCCGGGTCGTCGTCGGGAGCTGTGGGGTGCGGGTAGGCCTGCGGTTGGGGGCCGGTGCCCCGGGGCCTGCCGATCAGCAGCCACAAAATGGCGCCCAGGACGGGAAGGATAATCATCACGATGATCCAGGCCGGTTTGGAAATTCCCCGGGTGAGCCGGCCCTCGGTGCGGATCACGTCCACCAGGCCATACACAAAGATGACGAGGACTGCCACGGCCAAAGCCACACGGAAGAGCATGCCATTAAGTCTATCGTCAGGACGGGCAGGGGCCGCCGGCGGGGGCCGCTAAACTTGGATAGTGGCCTTTTTGAAATATTCCCTGATCCGGCTGGCGCTCTTCGTGCCCCTGTTCGTGCTGTTTGCGCTCCTCCAGCTTGGGGTGCTGATGTCCGTGATCTGCGCCGCGCTGATTGCCTTTGCCATCAGCTACCTGTTCTTCCAGAAGCAGCGGGACGCCGCCACGGCCGCCCTGCAGCACCGCTTTTCCGGCAAGGCCAAGCCGCTGCGTTCAGCGGGCGAGATCCAGGACGCCAACGCCGAGGACGCCCTGCTCGACGCCAACCCGGACATCGCCATCAACAACGCCAAGGGCGAGAAGAACTAGAACCCGTGGTTGAGCACCAGGCCCAGTGAGAACAGCAGGCTGTAGCCGAGGTTGATCAGGCCGGTCTGCTTCAGGACCGGGATCAGGCTCTTGCGTTTGCGGCCGTTGATCATCAGCCAGGCAGGCATCAGGCACGCCGGGATGAGCAGCAGCACGATCAGGATCCACGGCCGGCCGGGGGCCAGGACCACCACCAGCAGGATGGCGACGGCGAGCATCAGGACGTAGCTTTCGCGTGCGTGCTTGTCGCCCAGCCGCACGGCCAGGGTCTTCTTGCCGGCCTGCATGTCCGTGGGGATGTCCCGGACGTTGTTGGCCATCAGTAGCGCCGTGGCAATCAGCCCCGTGCCGATGGCGCCAATCACCGCGGACAGGTTGATCTGCCCGGCCTGAGTGTAGGTGGTGCCGAGCGTGGCCACCAGGCCGAAGAACACGAACACGAAAAGGTCGCCCAGGCCCATGTAGCCGTACGGGTTCTTACCGCCCGTGTAGCCCCAGGCCGCCATGACGCAGCCGAGCCCCACCAGGATCAGCCACCATGCCTGGGTGAGGAGCACCAGGACCAGGCCGAACACCATGGCAAGCGCGAACGTGCCGAGGGCCGCCCACTTGACGTGCTCCGGCTTGGCCGCTCCAGAGCCCACCAGCCGCAGCGGACCCACCCGGTCGTCGTCCGTGCCGCGGATGCCGTCGGAGTAGTCGTTCGCGAAATTCACGCCCACCTGGAGCAGCAGCGCCACCAGCGCCGCGAGGATGGCGTTGGGCAGAAGGAACGAGTCCATCTCGTAGGCGGCGGCAGAGCCGATCAGCACCGGCGCGATCGCTGCGGGCAGCGTCCTGAGCCGGGCGCCTTGGATCCATTGGGTGGCTGTGGCCACGGTTAGTACCTCATGTTGTTTCGGTAGGACGGCAGGATGGAACGGGCGCACCCGCCGCGGGGGTGCAGGTCCACTTTACTTTCCTTCGTGCAGGGCACTGAGTTCGGCGGTCATGGCCAGTCGGTCCGGCTTGCCGTTGGGCAACATCCGGAGGGCGGGTGCGGCGAGGACGGTTTTGGGCGCCAGGACCCCCAGCGTGCCGCGCCATTGCTGCTGGAGGACGACGGCGGTGTCCCCGGCTTTGTCCGGCCCCGCCGCATCCTGTGCAGCAGCGCCGTCCCCGGCCAGTGCGACGTATGCCGCCACCGCCTGGCCCCATTCCGCGGAAGGGACGCCTGCCACGAAAGCTGCGCTGACGGCGTCGGACTTTTCCAGCTCTTCCTGCACCTGGGCGGCGGACACCTTGACGCCGCCGGTGATGATCACGTCGTCGGCCCTGCCCAGCACGGTGAGCCGGCCGTCGTCGTCGATCCTGCCAAGGTCGCTGGTGCGGAACCAGCGCACGCCGTCCTCCTCGAAGAAGGTCCCGGTTTCCTCATCCGGCGCTTCGATGTAGCCGGCGGCGACGGTGTCCCCGCCCAGCAGGATCCTGCCGTCCCCATCCACCCGGACGGACACGCCTTCCAGCGGGTAGCCGTCGTACACGCAGCCGCCCGAGGTTTCCGCCGAACCGTACGTGGTGACCACCCGGACGCCGGCTTCGCGGGCAGCCGCCAGCAGGGATGCCGGTGCCGGGGCGCCACCCAACAGGATGGCGTTGAACCTGCGGAGCACCGCGAGGGTGTCCGGCGACGGGTCGTCGAGGAGCCGCTGCAGCTGGGTGGGCACCAGGGAGGTGAAACGGATCTTGTCCGTCAGTTCCAGGGCGGCGGCGGTGAAGGCCTCCGGCGTAAAGCCGCCGGACATGTCCATGACCCAGGGGCGGGTGCCGGCGAACAGGGACCGCACCAGCACCTGGATGCCGGCGACGAACTGCACGGGCAGCGCCAGGAGCCATTGGCCCTCGCCCTTGAGCCGCAGCGCCGTGGCCATGGAGGATGCCGCCAGCGATTCCACCGTCAACAACGTTGCCTTGGGCGTGCCGGTGGAGCCGGAGGTGCGGACCACTGCCACGGCGTCGTCGCACCCTGGGGTCTCCACGTGCCCCACGACGAGGCTGCCGTCGGGGCCAACGGACAGTTCGACGGCGGGGCCCTCGCCGTGGAGCGCGGCCGCCAGGGCTTTCAGGGCAGGCTCGATGTTGAGGGGACCGCCCGGGCCCTGGTCGGGGGAAGTTTCGCTGTTCATATGCCGTCCTGCCTTAGAAGTAGTGCGGGAAGCGTGACCAGTCGGGGTCGCGTTTTTGCAGGAAGGCCTCCTTGCCTTCCACGGCTTCGTCGGTCATGTACGCCAGGCGCGTGGCTTCGCCGGCGAAGACCTGCTGGCCGGCCAGGCCGTCGTCGGCGAGGTTGAAGGCGAACTTCAGCATGCGGATGGCCTGGGGGGACTGCCGGGCGATGTCCGCCGCGTATTCCAGAGCCACCTCTTCCAGGCGTTCGTGGTCCACGGCCTCGTTCACAGCCCCCATCCGGACCATGTCTTCAGCGGAATATTCGCGGGCCAGGAAGAAAATCTCGCGGGCGGTCTTTTGCCCCACCTGGCGGGCCAGCAGCGCGGAGCCGTAGCCGGCGTCGAAACTTCCCACGGTGGCGTCCGTCTGCTTGAACCTGCCGTGCTGCCGTGAGGCGATGGTCAAGTCCGCCACCACGTGCAGCGAGTGCCCTCCGCCGGCTGCCCAGCCGTTGACGACGGCGATGACCACCTTCGGCATGGTGCGCATGAGCCGCTGGACTTCCAGGATATGGAGCCGTCCGGCCCGCGCGGGGTCGATCGTTTCCTGGGTCTCGCCGTCGGCTGTGTTTTGTACTACGTACCGGTAGCCGTCCCGGCCCCGGATCCGTTGGTCCCCGCCCGAGCAGAACGAATGGCCGCCGTCCTTGGGGGAGGGGCCGTTGCCGGTCAGCAGGACGGTGGCGACGTCCGGCGTCATCCGGGCGTGGTCCATGGCACGGTACAGCTCATCCACCGTCCCGGGCCGGAACGCATTGCGCACCTCGGGCCGGTTGAACGCGATCCTGACCGTGGGCAGGTCACGCACCCAGCCGCCGTCGGAATCCCGCTCCACCTGCCGGTGGTACGTCATGTCCTGGAAGTCCTCGAAACCGGAGACCACCCGCCAGCGCGTGGGATCGAAGACGTCGGACACCGGGGCGGGGATCTGGTTGCTCACCGTCCAAGTCTAGTAATCGTGCTTAGCTGATGCAGAACTCGTTGCCCTCAGGGTCCGCCATCGTGTGCCAGGAATGCGGCCCCTGCTGCGCCGTCCAGAGGAACGTGGCTCCCCGGGCCTCCAGTTCGCGGCGCACCTCGTCCTTGTCCCGGCCGTCCAGCCTCACGTCCCAGTGCACCCGGTTCTTGACGGTTTTGCCCTCCGGCACCGTCTGGAACAGCATCCGGCGCCCAGGTGCCTTCGCCTCGATTTCTTCCGACGGGCGGATGGCAGCGCCGTCCTTCCACACCAGTTTTCCGCGGTGGGTCATCGTCTGGCCTTCCGTGGCATAACCCTGCTCGATCATGGACCTGATGAAGTCCGCGTCCTGCGGTTCCACTTCCCACTGCAGGGTTTCGGCCCACCAGTCGGCAAGTTCGTGCGGCTTTGCTGAATCGATGACGATCTGGATATTCAGTCCCATCCCACCACCGTAAGGCGGCGGGCGCGGGCTGCGGAAGGGGCGGGCGGCCTAGGCCTGGACGCGCTGGATCTGCTCGAAGAGTTCCGACGGGATGGCGTAGATCAGGATAACCGCCAGCAGGTTCTTGGCCGCGTGCACGAAGTAGGAGAACATCACGTTCTTGCCGGTCCACACATAGACGAACACCAGCGTTGCGCCCATGGCCAGGTAGGGCAGCAGTGCCGCCAGGGTGATCGCTTCCTGTCCCACGATGTGCAGGGCAGCGAACAGGACCACTGACAGGACGCAGCAGATCCAGATGTTCACCCGCCGGCTCATCTTCCCGATCAGCAGGTGCCGGAAGATGTACTCCTCCACGAACGGGCCCACCACCACCAGCAACGGAACCATGAGCCAGGCCGGCACCTGCTGCATCAGGGCCTGCAGCCCGGCCTGGTTGGCGGAGGTCTCCACCTGGCCGCCCACTGCCACAACCACCACGGTCAGGATCATCATCGCGACCACGGCGGCGGGCACCATGAACAACGTGAACCAGGGACGGGTTGCCAGGACTTTGAGGTCCCGCACCACTACCTTGCGGGCGGCCAGAAGCGCGAGTATTCCCACTGAGGCATAAAACAGCAGGTTCACCGCGTAGGAGGCAGCAGCGGGGGACGGAGCTATCTGTCGGAGCAGCGGGGCTACCAGGTCCCCGGCGACGGCGAAGAACGCGGCAATGGCCACATAGAGGCACAGCGTTGCGCCGTCCATCGTCGAGAACCGGTACAGCTGGGGCTGGGGGGCGGGCGGTAAACGGTGGGCTGTGGCCATGGGTTCAGCCTATCGCCGGGCAGGGCCGTGTAGCCCACGTCACGTACCACCCCCGGCGGTCTAGTAGGATAGTCGAGCCGCGTGAAGCTTCGGCTGCACGAACAATCGCGCTTACAAACAGTGGTCCTCAAGCCAAAAGGCCGAATTTTGTGAGCTGGATCATTCGTATCCCGGATGCGGCCAACCCCCCAACCCACAAGGAATCGTTGTGCCTCAAAGTACCCCCCAAGAACTGCAGAACAGCACGGCACCATCCACCGCCGTCGACCCCACCCTCAGCGCCGAGGGTTACAGCAAAACGCTGGGCCGGCGCCACGTCACCATGATCGCCATGGGCGGCGCCATCGGCGTCGGCCTCTTCATGGGCGCAGGTGGCCGGCTCGCCTCCACCGGCCCGGCCCTGATCTTCTCCTACGCCATCGCCGGCGTCATCGCCTACCTCCTGATGCGGGCACTGGGCGAGCTCATCATGTACCGCCAGACTTCCGGCTCCTTCGTCAGCTACGCGGGCGAAATGTTCGGCAAGAAGGGCGCCTACCTGTCCGGCTGGATGTACTTCATCAACTGGGGCATGACCGGCATCGCCGAACTCATCGCCATCGGCCTGTACTTCCAGTTCTTCTTCCCCAACGTCCCCGTGGAAGCCTCGGCCATCGCCGCACTGGCGCTCCTGGTGGCCGTCAACCTGCTCAGCGTCAAGGCGTTCGGCGAATTCGAGTTCTGGGCCTCCTGCCTCAAGGTGGGCGCCATCCTGATCTTCCTCGCCGTGGGCACCTTCATGGTGGTCACCAACGCGCAGGTCGGTGCAGGCCACGCCTCCGTTGCAAACCTGTTCGCGGCCGAAGGCGGGATGTTCCCCAAGGGCGCCCTGGTGATGGTCCTCGTCCTCAACGCCGTGATCTTCGCCTACAACGGCATCGAGCTCGTCGGCATCACCGCCGGCGAGATGCAGAACCCGGAACGCGAAGTGCCCAAGGCGATCCGCGCCGTCGTCCTGCGCATCGTGGTGTTCTACGTCGGTTCCGTGACCCTGCTCGCCATGCTGCTGCCGTCCGACCAGTACAAGGCCGGCACCTCGCCGTTCGTCACCGTCTTTGGCCAGATGGGCCTGAGCTGGGTGGGCGACGTGATGAACATGATCGTCATCACCGCGGCACTGTCCTCCTGCAACTCCGGCCTGTACTCGATCGGCCGCGTCTTCCGCACCATGGCCAACAACGGCCATGCCCCGCAGTGGCTCACCAAGATGTCCAAGCGGCACGTCCCGTATGCGGCCATCCTGGCGATCGCAGCCTTCTACCTGGTGGGCATCCTGCTGAACATCTGGCTGGGCGGCTCGCACGCCTTCGACCTGGCCCTGAACACCGCCTCCATCGGCGTGATCTTCTGCTGGGGCTCCATCTTCGCCAGCCAGATCATGCTGCGGAAGAAGGTTGGCAACGCCTCCACCCTGCCCATGCCCGGCTCGCCGTGGACCAGCTGGGCGGGCTTGGTGGGCCTGCTGGCCATCACCGTGCTCATCGGCTTCGACACCATGACCAGCAAGGACGGGGAAGTGTTCTACCTGGGCCTCTGGACCCTGGGTACCGTCCCGTTCTTCGCCGTGCTCCTGTGGCTGGGCTGGCAGAAGGTCAAGAACAACGAGCCCAAGAGCGCGCTGTACACCTGATTGACGCGCTCTCCGGAGCAAACATACGACGGCGGGACGCCCCTTGGGGAGGGCGGGCCCGCCGTCGGCGTTTCCTGCGTGCGTTCCTGCCCGCGTGCCCGCGACGGCGCGCCGGGGAGTGCGGCGTGTCCCCGTCTGGGGCGTTGTTCCGCTCAAGTAACCGGGCGGGAGCACTCACGTGTTTGCTTGGCGACGGGCCGTCCGCGGGGCAGACTATGGCTGTGGGCGAACCATGGGTGCTGCACGTGGACCTTGACCAGTTCATCGCAGCCGTCGAAGTGCTCCGCCGGCCCGAGCTCGCGGGCAAGGCGGTGATCGTCGGCGGCCGCGGCGACCCCACCGAGCGGGCGGTCGTGTCGACGGCGTCCTATGAAGCCAGGGCCTACGGCGTCGGCTCCGGCATGCCGCTGCGCATCGCGGCGCGGAAGGTTCCCGACGCCGTCATCCTCCCCGTGGACCACGAGGCCTACCTCGAAGCTTCCGAAAAAGTCATGGCGGTGCTGCGCTCCCAGCCCGGCGCCACGGTCCAGGTGCTCGGCTGGGACGAGGCGTTCGTTGGCGTGCAGACAGCGGACCCTGAGGTCTACGCCCGGCAGCTGCAGCAGGCGGTCCTTGGCGAAACCCGGCTGCACTGCAGCGTCGGCATCGGAGACACCCTGCTCCGGGCCAAAGTAGCGACGACGTTCGGCAAGCCGGCCGGCGTCTTTCGGCTCACCGCCGACAACTGGCTGGATGTCATGGGGAGCCGGCCGACGGTCGAACTCTGGGGCGTGGGAACCAGGGTGTCGGCCCGCCTCGCCAAGCTCGGCATCACGACCGTTGCAGGGCTTGCGGCGTGCAACCCCGATGACCTGGTTCCGGAGTTCGGCCCGAAGATGGGGCCCTGGTATGCGCAGCTCGGGCGCGGCGACGGGTCGCGGACCGTCGACGACACGCCCTGGGTGGCCCGGGGGCACAGCCGCGAAACCACCTTCCAGCGCGACCTGACCGACCCGCTGCAGATCGAGGACGCGGTGCGGGAGCTGGCCGCGCACGTCATGGAGGACGTCGCGGCGGAAGGGAGGCCGGTGATCGGCCTGACGCTCAAGGTCCGCTACGCCCCGTTCCTCACCAGGACCTACGCCCGGAAGATCCCGGAAACGTCGGACCCCGCCGAAGTACTGGCCCGCGCCCTGGACCTGGTGGCGAAAATCGAGCCCGCCCGCCCTGTCCGGCTCCTTGGGCTGCGGGCGGAAATGACGATGCCCAAGGACTCCCGGCAGGGGCACACCCCCACCCGGAGCGGATGGTGACACGCACTGCCCGGACATTGGGTCCCGGACAGCGGAACGGCGGCGGATCCCGCAGGAGTCCGCCGCCGTTCAGGCTGCTGCAGTACGCCGTTCGCTGCGGCTGCAACAGCCAAGGACCTAGTCGCGCTTGAACTCGTCCTTGACGCTTTCGCCTACCTTCTTGGCGTCGGCCTTGACCTGGTCCGCCTGGCCCTCCGCCTTCAGGCGGTCATTGTCCGTGGCGTTGCCCGTGGCTTCCTTGGCCTTGCCGCCCAGGTCTTCTGCAGCGTTACTGATCTTGTCTCCGAGGCCCATGGTGTGGCCTCCTTTCGTTTCCGTTGATCAACAGTGCTTTTTCACCCTAACACGAAGCATGCTTACTATTTCAAGCCCTGCTGTCACCGTACATTTGGCCCGGTGCACATCTTCCGCGGGGCATGTACTATTTACAGAACGAACGGTCGGTAAGTGGATCCAGTCTGCGATGCCGGGCGCCGATGACAGTGCTTTTTTCGCGTGAAGGGTGTTTCCATGGCTGCAGTTGCAGGTCCGCAGGCTTTCCTTGTTGGCGGGGTCCGAACGCCGGTGGGCAGGTACGGGGGTGCGTTGTCCTCCGTTCGGCCGGACGATCTGGCTGCCCTCGTGCTCAGGGAGGCTGTGGAACGCGCAGGCCTCGACCCGGAGAGCATCGACGAGGTGATCCTGGGCAACGCGAACGGTGCCGGCGAGGAGAACCGGAACGTTGCCCGGATGGCCACCCTGCTGGCCGGGCTGCCGCTCCACATCCCCGGAATCACCGTCAACAGGCTGTGCGCCTCAGGCCTAAGCGCGATCATCCAGGCCAGCCACATGATCAAGGCAGGGGCCGCGGACATCGTCATCGCCGGCGGCGTCGAATCGATGAGCCGCGCACCCTGGGTGCAGGAGAAGCCCACCAGCGCTTTCGCCAAGCCCGGCCAGATCTTCGATACCTCCATCGGCTGGCGCTTCACAAACCCGCACTTCCAGCACGGCGGCTTGTCCCGTGACGGCAAAATGACCTACTCCATGCCGGAAACGGCGGAGGAAGTGGCGCGGGTTGACGGCATCTCCCGCGAGGACGCTGACGCCTTCGCCGTCCGTTCCCACCAGCTGGCCCTGGACGCCATCGAGGCGGGCCGGTTCAAGGACGAGATCGTCCCCGTCACCGTCAAGACCCGCAAGTCCGAGACCGTGGTGGACACGGACGAAGGCCCGCGCCCCGGCACCACCCTCGACGTCCTGGCCGGCCTGAAGCCGGTGGCGCACGGCGGCTCCGTCGTCACCGCCGGGAACTCCTCGTCCCTCAACGACGGCGCCTCGGCCATCATCATCGCCTCCGAGGCCGCCATTGAGCGGCTCGGCCTCACGCCCCGCGCCCGGATCATCGACGGCGCCTCCGCCGGCTGCGAGCCCGAGATCATGGGCATCGGCCCGGTCCCGGCCACGCAGAAGGTGCTCAAGCGCAGCGGCCTGAGCGTCGGCGACCTGTCCGCCGTCGAACTTAACGAAGCCTTTGCCACCCAGTCCCTGGCGTGCATCCGCCGCCTCGGCCTGGAGCCGGAGATCGTGAACCGCGACGGCGGGGCCATCGCTCTGGGCCACCCGCTCGGTTCCAGCGGATCACGGATCGCCATCACGCTGCTGGGACGCATGGAACGCGAAGACGCGAAGATCGGCCTCGCCACCATGTGCGTTGGCGTCGGCCAGGGCACGGCGATGCTGCTGGAGAAGATCTGATGGCGGCCCCGGTGGATTTGGCGGCGGAGAAGTTCACCGCCCTCCTGGTCGAGGAGCGGGATGACCGCGTGGTGGTGCTGCTCAACCGTCCAGAGGTGAAGAACGCCATCGACCAACAGATGGTGGATGAACTGCACACCGTCTGCGCCGCGCTGGAACAGAATCCCAAAATCCTGGTCATTGCCGGCGTTGACGGGGTGTTCGCCTCGGGTGCCGACATCGCCCAGCTCCGGGAACGGCGCCGGGACGATGCCCTGCAGGGCATCAACTCCACCATCTTCGTCCGCATCGCCAAGCTGCCCATGCCGGTCATCGCCGCCCTGGACGGCTACTGCCTGGGCGGCGGGGCGGAACTTGCCTACGCCGCCGACTTCCGGATCGGCACCCCCAACGTGCGGATCGGCAACCCGGAAACAGGGCTGGGAATCGTCGCGGCCGCCGGTGCCAGCTGGCGGCTCAAGGAGCTCGTGGGCGAACCGGTGGCCAAACAGATCCTCCTTGCCGGGCAGGTGCTCGGCGCCGACGAGGCCCGAGCCATCAACCTCATCACCGAGATCCACGACCCCGCGGACCTGCTGGAGGCAGCCCACAGCCTGGCGAACCGGATTGGGCGCCAGGACCCTCTCGCAGTCCGGATCACCAAATCCGTATTCCATGCACCAGCGGAAGCGCATCCGCTCATCGACCAGCTGGCCCAGGGCATCCTCTTCGAATCCCAGGCCAAATTCGACCGGATGCAGGCCTTCCTCGACCGCAACGCGGCGAAGAAGGCCGCCTCCGCCAACCCCGCCGACGGAAAGTAGACCATGAGCGAGTCATCAGTAAACCCCAACCTGCCGGCCTTCATGGGGGTCCTGGGCGGCGGCCGCATGGGTGCCGGGATTGCCCACGCCTTCCTGATCAAGGGCGCCAACGTCCTGGTGGTGGAGCGCGACGACGTCTCCGCCGAGGCCGCGCGGGAACGGGTGGAGTCGGCCGCGCTCAAGAGCATCGAGCGCGGCGCTGTGGACGCCAACTTCGAGGAACTCGCCTCCCGCTTGACCGTGAGCACCGACTACGACGACTTCACCGGCCGCCAATTGGTGGTGGAAGCGGTCCCGGAAGACTGGGACCTCAAGGTGACGGCGCTGCGGGGTATTGAAGAACGGCTGGCGGACGACGCGTTCATCGCCTCCAACACGTCTTCCCTGTCCGTCAACGGCCTGGCGCGCGAATTGAAACGGCCGGAAAACTTCCTCGGCCTGCACTTCTTCAACCCCGTGCCGGCATCGACCCTCATCGAGGTGGTGCTGGGCGAGCGCACGTCTCCCGGACTCGCCGCCGCGGCAAAATCCTGGGTGGAGGCACTCGGCAAGACCGCCGTCGTCGTCAACGATGCCCCGGGGTTCGCGTCCTCACGCCTGGGCGTGGCCATCGCCCTGGAAGCCATGCGGATGGTGGAGGAGGGCGTGGCGTCAGCGGAAGACATCGACAACGCCATGGTGCTGGGCTACAAACACCCCACCGGGCCGCTCAAAACCACCGACATCGTGGGCCTCGACGTGCGCCTGGGCATCGCGGAGTACCTGCACTCCACCCTGGGTGAGCGCTTTGCCCCGCCGCAGATCCTCAAGGACAAGGTGGCCCGGGGGGAACTTGGCCGCAAGACCGGGAAGGGCTTTTTCGACTGGCCCAGCTAGGAATTCCGCTTGTCGAAACCGGGCCTAGTCGAAGAAGCCCACGATGTAGCCGATGAAATACAGCAGGCACAACAGGACAACGACGCCGATAATGGCGATCCACAGGAACTGCGTCCCCTTCCGGGTGCCGTGTTCGTCGTGCCCCTGCGGACCTGCCGTCGATGCTTCGCCCGGCGGGGTCTCGCCCGGTGGAACGCCGCCGCCAGGTTCCAGGCCAGTGATTTTGTCGTCCTGCGGATCCGGGTTGGTGCCTGACACGATAACTCCCTCGGTTGCCGTCCTGGTGCTCTCCCAGCGTAACCGGCCCTGGTGGGCGGGCCGCCTAGGCTGGGTGCTGTGACTTTCCTTGAACCCCTTACCCTGACCGGCCGCCACGTAATCCTGGAGCCGCTCGCCGAGGAGCACCATGACGGCCTGGTGGAGGCGGCAACCGACGGCGAGCTCTGGAAACTCTGGTACACGTCGGTTTCGGCCCCCGAAGACATGGCTGCCGAAATCCGGCGCCGGCTGGCCCTGCAGGAGCAGGGGTCCATGCTGCCGTTCACCACGCGCCTGATCGATGCGGGGAGCGGCGGCCCCGGGCGCATCATCGGCATGACAACCTACATGAACATCGACGCGGCCACGCCCCGGGTGGAGATCGGCTCCACCTGGAACGCGGCCTCTGTGCAGGGGACAGGCACCAATCCCGACTCGAAGCTCCTGCTGCTCCGCCACGCCTTCGAAACCATCGGCTGTCCGGCCGTGGAGTTCCGCACCCACTGGCTCAACCACCAGTCGCGGGAGGCCATCGCCCGGCTGGGCGCCAAACAGGACGGGGTGCTCCGCAACCACTCGAGAACCAGCGACGGGAACCTGCGCGACACGGTGGTGTTCTCCATCCTGGAGCACGAGTGGCCGGCAGTCCGCGCCGGACTGGAATACCGGCTGGACCGGCGCGGCTAGGACGGACTATCGCCGGGCAAGGGCCGGCAGCGGCACCACGGCTTCCACTGCTGCGGCGTACTGCCGGTGCCCGGTGCTGTTCGGGTGGAAGTTCCGCGGGTCCGGCGTCAGGCTGCCATCAGGAGCCGGCACCGGAACAGGGCTGAAGTAGACCCATGGATCCAGGGAGTTTGCTGCATGTCCGGTGAACCGCGCCGTGACGTCCACGAACTTGACGTTGGCCCGGAACCTGTTGGTGGCGTCCGCGGCGGCCTCCGCCAGGGCCTGGTTGAGGGCGGTGGTGCCGTGGTTGACCAGCTGCTGGTTTTCGACCGGAATCACGGGGTAGCCGGCGGCGGGGTCGAAGAGCAGCGGGTACCCCTGCACGGCGATGGCTGCCCGGGGCGCCACCTCATGGATGGCGACGTATGCCTGGGTAAGTGCGGGTTTGAGGGCGTAAAGTGCCTCGGTGCTGGTCCGCACGGCGTCCTGGCAGGCCTGGTAGGTGCCGGTGCTGCACGCGAACAGCGTCGTACTGACGCCCACGTCATTGGCGCCCGCCGTGAGGGTGACCAGTTCCGTGCGCCCGGACAGCTCCTCGGAAACCGTCAGGGCATGCACCTGGTCCATGACGCTCGGGACGTTCCCCGGCTGGGCCGCAGAATCCAGCAGCGCTCCGTGGCAGGCCTGGTTCCGGGTCAATTCCACCAGCGGATCAGCGGCCAGCACATCCACATATCCGCCGTCCGTTTGGATGCAGGGGAAGGTCCAGGCCCAGCTGCCGGTGCCGGTGCCGGCTGTGTACGAATCGCCCAGCGCCACAACGTCAACGTGCGGTGACGGCGGGGCAGCTGCGGCAGGAACGGCGCCGATGCCTACGGTGATTGCCAGGGCTGCCGCGGCGGCTCCGGAAGCCGGCTGCCGCCGTCGTGCCAATGATGTCTTCATGAGTTCCCCTCAGTGCTCACTGTCCCGGGCCCGGGCACGTGGCAGCCACGGTACTCCCGTCCATCGCGGCTGTCACGGGTTCCCGCCGTGTGGTTAGCTGGGCGGATGAGGAATCGGCGCGGGCCCCTGGACTGGGAGGGCGCTGTCAATGCATGGCACGTTGCGGGCGGCGTCTACCGGATGGGGCGGCGCGAATGGCTGACGGAGGCAGGGTGGAAGCAGGCGTTCGACGACGGCGTCCGCACCGTCATCGATCTACGCAACGCTGCCGAGGCGCGGCGCCGGGACAAAGACCCGAAGATTACGGCCGCTGCGTGGGCCGGCATCAACGTGGTGTCTGCGCCCACCGAGGAGCCCGGCGACCCGCGGTTCACCGCCGTCACGGGTCCCTACCTGAACGATCCTGCCCATTACTCCGAGAACGCGCGGCTTTTCCCGGACAAACTGGTGGGCGTGTTCCGGGCGCTGGCCTTGGCCGCTCCTAAAGGGCGTGTGGTGCTGCACTGTGCCGCGGGCCGGGACCGCAGCGGGCTCGTCGCCGCCATGGTCCAGGACCTCGCGGGACACTCCGACGATGCCATCGCGGAGGGCTACCGGCAGGGCGCCCGCGGGATCAACGAACGGTACCGCACCCACGGGCCGCCGCATGACCGTGAGCGGTACCTGCCGGAGCCGGACCTTGCACCGCTGCTGGAGGAGCGCGGGCTGGCCGTCGTGGCGTTTGTCAGGGAATTGGATACGCGCAGGTTCCTACTGGCGCACGGGCTCGGGGAGTCGGAGCTGGAGGCCGTCCTGGCACTCTGTGCTGCCGACAAAGATACAATGGGGCTCATGTGACCTGTGTGACATGAGGTGCTGAAGTTCCTCAGTCACGTCGATCGGCAGAGAGACGAACATGAGCGGAACCACAGCACCACGGAACAGGATTCTTGCAGCAGGGGCGATGGCAGGTGTCTTTTTTACCCTGGGTGCCGGCGTTGGACCCACAGCGTTCGCCGAAACCACCGAGGCACGCCCCGCTCCCGCAGGCACTCCTTCTTCGCCTTCCCTCCCCGGCGGTGGACCGTCCAATGAGGGCCCGTCCGGTGATGGCCCGTCCGCCGTTGGCCTGTCCAGTGATGGCCTTTCCGAGGCGGTCCTCCGCGACCTGGGCATGAGCCTGGCCGAATTCAATGCCAGTGGCGAGCTTGGCCGGCAGGCGATGCAGGCCCTGGACTCCCTGCGGGGCACGGCGGGATACGTCGGCCTCAGCCTTGGAAATGGAAAGATCCAGGTCCAAGGCACGGGCCCTGCCCTCCAGGCCCGGGTGGAAGAACTGAACAAGTCCGGCGGGGCGGAGTTCGTGTTGGTGGCCCCGTCGGCTCCAGCGGATCCGGTTCCGGCACCGCAAGCACCGTCCGCCGCGCCGCAGCAGCCCCAGAGTTCTGCAACCGGTGCGGCGCCTCCCGCCCGCGAGATCGCAGTCAGCGCTGAGCAGCTCTTCCAGGCCTACCTCCGCGATGTCGGAACAACGGGCTTGCAGGCCGTGGTTTCAGACGCCGGAAAGTTCGTGATCCGCACGGGCGGAGTTGCCGCTGCCCAATCGGCACCTGACGGTCAGGCAACGGCAACGGCAACGGCACCCGCGACGGCAACGGCGACGGCACCCGCAACGGCAGGGGCCGGGGCCAGTCCCGGAAAAATAACACCGGCAGAGTTCGTCTCCAGATACGCCAACGTCGTGCTCGACGGCGCTGCCCCCCTCAAACCGGAAGCTGAGGTTCCGGGCGGTGTCGGCTACAGGTCCGATACCGGCTTCACGTGTTCCACCGGCTTCTCCGCCTTTGATCCCGCGGGGCTGCCTGCAGTCCTGACAGCCGGACACTGCTCAGAAGACGGGACAGCCACCACAGTCGACCTGCTTCTTGGGGGAGTCACGGCCGGCCGCCTGGGCAGTTTCCAGTTCAGCCAGTTTGGCGGTCCCGGAAACACCCCGGTGCTGCATCCAAACAGCCCCACCCCGGGCAATGTGGGAACGGACATTGCAGTCGTCGGAGACATCAGGCAGGACCTGGACCCACTGCCGGCCACCAGTACGTACCAAAGCCCGTCGGAGCCGGGCCCGGACGTCAAGATCATCGGAAGCGCTTCGCCGGTGGTGGGCATGCCGGTCTGCCGCTCAGGGTGGAGGACGGGATGGTCCTGCGGCCACATCAGCGCCGTGGGGATCTTCCTGGTGGGCGGCCCCACGTACGTCGATGACCCCAAGGATCCCCGCCACAATGACATCCGCGCGTTCAACGGATTCCTGTCCTACGACGTGCAGTCCGCCGGCGGCGACTCGGGCGGTCCGTGGATCAGCGGAAACTACGCGGTTGGCACCCATTCCGCGGGGGAGTCGGGCGGTGCCCAGAACATTGCCGTGGCGGCCACCCTCCAGGACTCCCTCAAGGTCCTGCCCGGCTACCAGCTGGAGCTCTTCCTGAACAAGCCCGCGCTGGCGGGCCCAGCCGACAATACGTTCAAGGCTGGCACCGGTATCACCGGCCGTGTCCCGGCCGCCCCCGCTTCCGCCGTGGCCGCCGGATCGCAGGTCCGCATCACCTACGCCGGCCGGCAGCCTTTTGACGTACCCGTGGATGCCGGCGGCAACTGGTCTTTCACGGCGCCGGAAGCACCGGGCCCGTTCACTTTCGAGGCCGAGACGGTTAACGGTCTGAGCCGTTCCGGTGCGGTGCCAATGAGCGTCAACATTTCCCCCTCGTTCCTTCCCGCTCCGACCATCACCGTGCCGGCAGAGCCGCTGCCAGCCTTGGAAACGGTCGATGGCACCGGGACGCCCGGAGCCACGGTGACCCTGTCCGGTGACGTCGCAGGCTCGGCATTGGTCGGCGCAGACGGACGCTGGTCGATCAGGCTGGCCACCCCCGCCCCTTACGGGAAGGTGAATGTATCCGCAATACAGTCCTACCCCGGACTTCCGGACAGCCCTGCAGCACCGGCGAGCTTTGCCGTCATGCCGCCGCCCCCGGCGGTGTCAAGCATTTCCGAGGGGCAGCACCTAATCCAGGACGCCCTGCCGGCAACGGTCTCGGGGACCGGAGTGGACGGCGCAGACGTGACGGTAGCCATCGACGGGAAGCCTGTCGATGGCGCGGTAGTTGCCGGGACTGCGGGAGCACGCTCTGCCGGGAACGCCCTGTCGCCGCTGGTGCTGGTGGCCGGCGGTGACTGGTCCGCGCCGTTTCCCGCAGGACTTGCCGTCGGCAGCCACACCATGCTGGTGACGCAAGCGGTGGACGGTGTTTCTTCCGCTCCGGCCCGCGTCATGTTTTCCGTTGATGCCCCGGCTGCCGCTGCACCCGCCGCCCTTGCCGGCACGGGCGGAGGGATCGGCCGTTCCGCCGCCGGCCTGGCATACACTGGCTCCTCCGCGCTGGTCCCGGCCGCGATTGCCGCAGTGGCCGCCATCATCGCCGGGGCCGTGCTGACGGTGGTGGTCCGGCGCCGGAAGCGTTCCGCCCGGTAGCCGCTACTTATGGCGCCGCATCAGCAGGTTGGTGATGCGCAAGGTGCAAAGCCGCTGGCCGGCGTCGTTGGTGATCAGTACCTCATGCGTGGTGAGCGTGCCGCCCAGGTGGATCGGCGTGGCCGTGATGGTCACCTGGCCCTCGCGCGCGGAACGGTGGTGCGTGGCGGAGACGTCCACGCCCACCGCCGTCTTGCCCATGGTGCTGGCGTGGATGACAGCGGCCCAGGACCCCACGGCCTCGCCCACGGCCAAGGAGGCGCCGCCATGCAGCAGCCCGAAGGACTGCCGGTTACCCTCCACGGGCATGGTGGCCACCACGCGTTCCACCGATTCCTCCAGGATCTTCACGCCCATCTTCTCGTCAAGCTCGCCGAGCGTGATCTTCCACAATTCGTGCTGGGTGGGGGAGTGGTCGGGGGTGGGGGCGCTCATGTGCTCTCCTTCGGATGGCGGTTTATGCACCGGCTTCTAGTGTGCACCGGGGCACATTCCTGTATGGTAAATATATTACCGAACGGACGGTCAGTAATGATCTGCCCGTTTCCTGCCCCCTTGTTGGAAGGACCCGTCAACGATGACCACCACCGCCACAGCTCCCCAGGCCACGGTCGACACCGTGGAGACAGTGCCCAGCTTCGTCAGGGATGCCTGGTGGACGCCCGACGCCGGCTCGTCGGCTTCCGCCGTCCCTGTCCGCGACGCGAGCACGGGGGAGATCCTGGCCAAGGTCAGCACGGAGGGCCTGGACCTTGGCGCAGTGGTTGAGTATGGCCGCACCACCGGCCAGTCCGAACTGGGCAAGCTGACCTTCCACCAGCGTGCCCTCAAGCTCAAAGAGCTGGCCCAGTACCTGAACGCCCGCAGGGAGCACTTCTACGGCTTCTCCTACCAGACCGGCGCCACGAAGATCGATTCGATGGTGGACATCGACGGCGGCATCGGCGTGCTGTTTACGTTCGGCTCCAAGGGCCGGCGCGAGCTGCCCAACGCGCAGGTGGTGGTGGACGGGCCCATGGAGGTGCTGTCCAAGGACGGTTCCTTCGCCGGCGAGCACATCTACACCCGCATTCCGGGTGTCGCCGTGCAGATCAACGCGTTCAACTTCCCGGTCTGGGGCATGCTGGAAAAATTTGCGCCCGCCTTCATCGCCGGCGTCCCCACCATCGTCAAGCCCGCCACCCCCACCGGCTACGTTGCTGCCGCCGTGGTCAAGGCGATCGTCGAATCGAACATCCTGCCCAAGGGATCGCTCCAGCTGGTTTCCGGGTCCGTCCGGGGGCTGCTGGACGTGCTGGACTACCGTGACCTGGTGGCGTTCACCGGCTCCGCGTCCACCGCCAAGTCGCTGAAGTCCCACCCCAACGTGGTGGAGGGCGGCGTTCGGTTCACCTCCGAAACGGACTCCCTCAACGCCGCCATCCTGGGTCCCGACGCCGTGGAGGGCACCCCCGAATTCGATGCCTTCGTCAAATCGGTGGTCACTGAGATGACCGTCAAGGCCGGCCAGAAGTGCACCGCCATCCGCCGCGCCATCGTGCCGCAGGAACTGGTCTCCGCCGTGTCCGCCGCCATCGGCAAGCGCATCACCGAACGCGTCGTCCTGGGAGACCCCCGCGGCGAGGGCGTCACCATGGGCGCTCTGGCGTCCGTGGAGCAGCTGGAGGACGTCCGCGCCGCCGTGCAGTCCATGCTCGACGCCGGCGGTGAGCTTGCGTACGGAACGCTCGATTCGCCGTCGGTCACCTCTGCCGACGGAACCACCGGCGTGGTGGACGGCGGTGCGTTCATGGCACCGGTGGTCCTGAACTGGCAGAACCCCGAAGCCGACGCCATCCACTCGCTTGAGGCGTTTGGACCGGTTTCGTCCGTGGTTGGCTACAAAGACCTGGCCGATGCCGTCCGCCTCGCCGCCCGCGGGGGCGGCTCCCTGGTGGCCTCCGTCTGCACCAACGATCCTGACGTGGCGCGGGAACTGGTGACCGGAATCGCCGCGCACCACGGCCGCGTCCTGATGCTGAACCGTGAGGACGCCCGCACGTCAACGGGCCACGGCTCGCCGGTTCCCCACCTGGTCCACGGCGGACCCGGCCGCGCCGGCGGCGGCGAGGAACTGGGCGGCATCCGGTCCGTACTGCACCACATGCAGCGGACCGCCATCCAGGGCTCGCCCAACATGCTGACCGCCGTGACCGGCGTCTGGCATACGGGGTCCGACCGCAACTTCACGCTGGAAACCGAAGGAACGCACCCGTTCCGGAAGTCGCTGGAGACGCTGCGGATCGGCGACGCCGTCCGCTCCGACCTGCGGCAGGTCACCCTGGAAGACATCACGGCCTTCGCCAACTCCACCGGGGATACGTTCTACGCGCACACCAACCAGGAAGCGGCGGAAGCCAATCCGTTCTTCCCGGGCATCGTGGCGCACGGCTACCTGCTGCTCAGCTGGGGTGCCGGCCTGTTCGTGGAGCCGGCCCCGGGTCCCGTGCTGGCCAACTACGGCCTGGAGAACCTGCGCTTCATCACCCCAGTGGCAGCCGGCGACTCCATCCGGGTGACGCTGACCGCCAAGAAGATCACCCCGCGTGAAACCGACGAGTACGGCGAGGTGGCCTGGGACGCCGTCCTCACCAACCAGAACGACGAGATCGTGGCCACCTACGACGTCCTCACCCTGGTCGAGAAGTAACAAACCTCCAGTTGCTCTATCACTTTTGGTCCCTAAACCCCGGTTTTAGGGACCAAAAGTGATAGAGCATCGGGGGAAGAGGGCGGGTTCCTTTTGGGTTTCGCGGGCGTAAGATTCTGCTCACAAGGAGGTGCGCCATGCATCTGACAATGAATTCGGCCACAACCATCCTGCCAGTCGATGACGCGGCCCGCGCCCGCCGTTTTTACACCGAGAAGCTCGGGTTGCCGCACCGCGGAGTGACGGACGACGGCAACGAACTGCTCGGTATCGACGGCGGCCCGTTGCTGGAGTTGATGCCGGTATCCGACGGGAAGCACTCGGAGCACACAGCCCTGAGTTTCGAGGTCACGGACATCGAGGCGACCGTCCGGGACATGGAAGCCCGGGGCGTCAGGTTCCAGGATTACGACCTGCCCACCCTGAAGACGGAAAACCACATCTGCACCACGGACTCGGAGAAGTGCGCCTGGTTCATGGACACCGAGCACAACATCCTGTGCGTCCATGAAAACCTCGGCGGCAGGCTCGAGTACCAGCTCTAACTGCGTCAGACAGCAGGGGCGCCCCGGTCGGATCGGGACGCCCCTGCTGTCTGCACTGAACGGCTGCGCTCAGCTTTCGGCGCCGCCGTGCAGGCTGTCGTCGCTGCTGTCATCCTCCGGGCCGGTGCCGCGGCCGGACTCGCTGCGGTCGGAGAGGTCCATGTTGCCGCGGGCCTCGTCCATGGTGGGCCCTCCCGAGGGAACGCTGTAGGTTTCAGGCCGGATACCGTGTGACTGTTCCTCGATCAGGGCCTGCTCCTCGCTGAAGCGGATCACGTTTGCTTCGTCGCCGGCATCGCCGGGAATGTCCTCGCGGATCTTGGACGGATCCGGCACGATGAAGCCTGCGTCGGGTTCTTCCTTGTGGCTCATGTTCTTACCTTCCTATCGGGTGATGGTTGGACTATCGGTTGGTTCCGGCGGGCCGGTCGCTGAGGTCCACCTTGATATCCAGGCTCTGGTCACCGCGCTTGACCTTCAACCCCACGGTATCGCCGGGGTTGCGTTTGCGCAGTTCCGCCAGGAGTTGTTCGGGCGTGGTGAGTTTCGCCCCCTCGATGGACTCCAGGACGTCGCCCGGGCGGATTCCCGCACGCCCTGCCGGTCCGTCCGCGTCGGCGGCGAGCACCACCACGCCGGCCCCTTCGGGGATGCCGAGCTGATCGGCGATCTGCGCCGTCAACTCGCCCGGGGTCAGCCCCAGGTAGGCGTGCTTGGCGCTGCCGGTCGCCAGCAGTTCCTCGGCGACGTCCACGGCGGTGGCCGCGGGAATCGCGAAGCCCAGGGAGACCGCGCCGGACGACGGCGGGATGTAGGCCTCGCTGATGCCGATCACCTCGCCGCGCATATTGATGACAGCGCCGCCGGAGTTGCCGGGGCTGATGGGCGCATCAGTCTGGATGAGGTCCACCAGGGACAGGCTGTTGGAGGCTGAGCCGGGGATGGAGCGGTGCAGGCCGGAGATGATGCCGGCGGTGGCGGTGTTCTCGAAGCCCAGCGGCGAACCGAGGACCAGCGCGCCCTCACCCACCTTGGGCAGGTCGGCCTGGTAGGTGGGCTTGGGCAGCCCGGTCCGCTTGGCCTGGACCAGGGCCAGGTCCGTGACGGCGTCGCTGGCCTTGACTGTTCCTTCCACCCGCTGGCCGTCCGCGAATCCGACTTCCACTGTGGTGGCGCCGCGGATGACGTGTTCGTTGGTGAGGATCAGCCCGTCCGCGGAGTACACCACGCCGCTGCCCAGTCCGCCCTCGGTGAAGATGGTGACCACGGAGGGCGAGAGGTTTTCGACGAGCTGCGGCAGGTTCCCTGCCGCAGTGCCCGCATCGGCGCCGGTTGCCGGGGCCGCCCCGGAGGCGGACGCGGGGGCGGAGGGGGCCGGTGCGGAGCCGGCCGAAGCCGACGGCTGGCCCGTGGAGGATCCGGTGGGAGCCGGGGGAGCGGGCGAGCCGGTGCAGGCGGAAAGCACGACGGCGGCAGCACACAGCGCTGCTCCGGCTGCGGTCCGGTGCCGGGTACGGCGGGCCGGACTGGTGGCCAGTGCCATCTGGAACCTCCCTGCGGACGGTGGCTTTCTACCACCGTAGCCGGGGAGCGGGAAAAATACCAAGCACCCTTATTATTTGGTGCCGGGAAGGCCGCGGGATGCCTATGCGTCCGCGTGGAGGCCGTCGAACGCCATGGTGATGACGTCATCGGCCAGCCGTTGTGGCGACAACGCACCGCCGGGTTTGTACCACTCCACGATCGAGTTGATCATGCCGAACAGCAGCCGCGAGACGGTGCGGGGGTCGATGTCCGCGCGGAGCGACCCCTCGTCCCGGGCGGCCGAAATCAGGCCGGCCACCTTGTGATCGAAGGCGCGCCGGCGTTCCAGGGCGTCCCGTTCGATCTCGGTGTTGCCGCGCAGGCGCAGCAGCAGGGTCACGAAGGGCAGCCGGTCCACCAGGACCGCCACCGTTTGCCGGAGCACAAACTCCAGCCGTGCGTCCGCTGCGCCGGAGGTTGCCTCCGGCTGCTCCAAGATGGCTTCGAGGCCGCCCAGGGCGTGGTCCAGGGCGAGCTTGAGGAGGTCGCCCTTGGACGGGACGTGGTGGTAGATGGCGGACTTGGAAATGCCGAGGTTCTCAGCCAGGATGCCCATCGACGTGGCGTCATAGCCGTGCCGGTTGAAGACGTCCACGGCGATGCGCAGCACGGACTGCTGGTCGTAGCCGGGACGGCCCCGCTTGGCTGTGCCATTAACAGCAGTGCCGTTAAGGGCTGTGCCGTTGGAGCTGGAGGTTTCGGTGGTGCTGGCAGTTCTGCTGGCGCTGGGCATAATCGCTAGTTTCTCACGAACGGTCGGTAAGTCCGGGGACGGCGCAGCACCACCGAAACACTCAGGCCTTCGGGCGGAGGTCGTAGATGCGGCGCAGCTTGCCGTTGGACCGCTCCAGCGAGCCGGGCTCCACCACGTCCACGGTGCACGAAGAACCCACGTGGATCTTGATCTGCTCCTTCAAGGTGCGTCCCGCCGTCGCGCTCTGCTCCATGGTGACGGCGTCCCGGCGCTCGATCCGGACGGTCAGCTGGTCCATCCGCTGGCCCTCGGGCCGGGTGAGTTCGAGCTGGAAGTGCGGGCTCAGTTCGGGGATGCGCAGGGCGATCTCCTCGATCTGGGACGGGAACAGGTTCACGCCGCGCAGGATGATCATGTCGTCGCTGCGGCCGGTGATGCGGCCCATCCGGCGGTGTGCGGGGCGGGCGGTTCCGGGCAGGAGGCGCGTCAGGTCCTTGGTGCGGTAGCGGATGATCGGCAGGGCTTCCTTGGTGAGCGAGGTGAAGACCAGCTCGCCGTGTTCACCGTCGCGCAGGACGTTTTCCTTGCCCGGGGCAGGGTTGAAGGGGTCGATGATCTCCGGGCGGAAGTGGTCCTCCCAGATGTGGCTGCCGTCCTGGGTTTCCACGGCTTCGCCGGCCACGCCGGGGCCCATGACCTCGGACAGGCCGTAGATGTCGCAGGCCTTGATGTCCATCATGACCTCGAGCTCGTGCCGCATCTCCTGGGTCCACGGCTCCGCGCCCAGCACCGCGAACTTCAGCGAGGTGGAGGCGGGGTCGATGCCCATGTGCGCCATGGCGTCGGCGATGGTCAGCAGGTAGGTGGGGGTGGCCAGGATGGCGTCCGGCTGGAAGTCCTGGATCAGCTGGATCTGGCGTTCGGTCTGGCCGCCGGACATGGGAATGACGGTGCAGCCCAGGGCTTCGGCGCCGGCGTGCGCGCCCAGGCCGCCGGTGAAGAGGCCGTAGCCGTAGGCGTTGTGGACCTTCATGCCCGGGCGGATGCCCGAGGCGCGGAAACTGCGGGCCACCAGCTTGGCCCAGTCCGCCAGGTCCTGCTTGGTGTACCCGACCACGGTGGGCCGGCCCGTGGTGCCGGAGCTGGCATGGATGCGGGCCACTTCGCTCTGCGGCACGGCGAACATGCCGAACGGGTATTCGGCGCGCAGGTCGTCCTTGGTGGTGAAGGGGAAGTTGCCCAGGTCCTCCAGCTCGCGCAGGTCGCTGGGGTGGATGCCGGCGTCGTCGAACTTGCGCTTGTAGAGCGGCACGCGTTCGTAGGCGTAGGCTACGGTGTCCTGCAGCCGCTTGAGCTGGAGGGCTTCGAGTTCGTCGCGGGAGATGGTTTCCTCGCGGTCCAGGACGGCGTCGGTGCCGGTTGCTGTGGTGTCCGCTGGGGCGGGAGCGGGGGTTTCGGGGGCATGCAGGGTCATGGTGTTCCTACTTCTTGGGGATGGTGCGGCTGCGTCCGCGGAACTCGGCAATGAGTTCGCCCGGGGCACCGGCGGCGGGCTGCTGGGTGGGGTCGGCGGCGAAGATCTGGATGTCGTACAGGCCGCTGCGGCCCACCGTTGAGCGCCGGTTGGCGATGGCGGTGACCACCTGGCCGCGGTAGGCGGGCTTGAGGAAATTGATGTCGACGCCGGCCGCCACGGTGATGTTGTTTTCCTCGCCGGGTGCCGGGGTGGCCGGGTTGCACGCCAGGGCAAAGGCGGAGTCCGCGAAGGCGAAGATCATTCCGCCGTGGGCCATACCGAAGCCGTTGAGCATTTCCTGCCGGAGGGTCATTCGGATGGTGGCGTGGCCGTCGCTGAGGGCGAGGACCTCGATTCCCATCCATTCGGAGGCATAGTCGTTTTCCAGGATGGGGTGGGTGGCCCCGGAGATTGTTGCTTCAGCCATGCGTCATTGCCTCCAGCTTTATTTACCGAATGTTCATTAGGTAATCCCATGAGGGGGTCCGGTGTCAAGGGGAGCCGTGCCTTCCTGCCCGCTTACTGCGGCGGCTCCACGGACCGCGGGCGGGGGACACGCCGTCATCCGCGGCGCCCCGCATGGTGGAGTGAAAAGCAACTGGGCTGGAACCCACGACGGGGAGGGAAGTGCAAGGATGGAACCGCAACCGGCACCAGCAACAAGCAAAGGGCGGACCATGGCCAAGGGCATCTACGTCAGCGCAACTACTCCCGGATCGGGCAAGTCCCTGGTGGCATTGGGACTGGCGGACACCCTGCACCGGCACGCGGACAGGATCGGCTTCTTCAAGCCGGTGGTCACCGGCCGCACAGCCTTCGACGACCCCATGGTGGCCCTGATGAAGTCGCGGTTCGGGCTGGAGGACGCGCTCTGCCGCGGCGGCCTGACCTTCGAGGAAGTCCGCACCCTGCTGGCAGAAGGTAACCGGGCCGAAATCGACGCGCGCTGCGTGGAAATCTACGCGGAGATCGCCCGGCACTGCGACGTGGTGATCGTGGAGGGGACGGACCTCACGGGCCAGGACGCCGCCGTCGAATTCGACCTCAACGCACGCCTGGCGAACAACCTCGCCACGCCGGTGGTGGCGGTGGTGGGCGCCAAGGGACGGACGGTCGCCGAGGCCGCTGCCGCCGTCGAGGTTGCCCGCAAGGAGCTGGCCGCGGAACGCTGCGCCCTGCTGGCCATCATGGTGAACCGCGCAGACCCGGAGGACCTGGACGGGATCGCTGCAGCGCTCAAGCCCGGCGCCTCGAACCGGCCCGTGTACATCTTCCCCGAACTGGAGGACATCGCCCGGCCTACCACGGGAGAAGTGGCCGCGGCGCTCGGTGTCCGGCAGATCGCCGGCCGGGCGGACATGGAGCGCGACGTCAAGGACGTCAAGGTGGCCGCCATGAACGTGGGCAACTTCCTCAACGTGCTGGACGAGGGCGCCCTGGTGATCGTTCCGGGCGACCGGGCGGACGTGATGGTCGCCTGCCTGGCGTCCTCGTTCTCGCCGGAATTTCCCGTTCCCTCGGCCCTGGTGCTCACCGGCGGCCTGGCGCCGGATGCCAACATCTACCCGCTGCTGGCCCAGGCCCCGTTCCCGGTGTTCGCCGCCAACGACGACACCTACACCACCGCGAAGCGCGTCTCGGAGGTCCGCAGCGAGATCTGGTCCGGGCACCGGCGCAAGGTGGCGTCCGCCCTGGGGCTGTGGTCGCGCCGGGTGGACGAGGCCGAGCTGGTGGAGCGGCTCCACCTGCCGCGGCCGGAGCGGATGACGCCGCTGCGCTTCCTGCACGACCTCATCGAGCGGGCGAGGGCGCAGCGCCGGCACGTGGTGCTGCCCGAGGGGACGGACGTTCGGATCCTGCGCGCGGCCGAAATCCTGCACCGCCGCGACGTCTGCGACCTCACGGTCCTCGGCCCCGAATCGGATGTCCGCGAGCTCGCGGCGGCCAGCGGCATCGACCTCACGGGCATCACCATCGTGGACCCGGCGACGTCGGCCCTGCGGCAGAAGTTCGCAGAGAAGTACGCCGAGCTTCGGGCGCACAAAGGCGTGGACCTGGCCAAGGCGCTGGAGATCATGCAGGATGTGAGCTACTTCGGCACCATGATGGTGCAGCTGGGTGTGGTGGACGGAATGGTGTCCGGCGCCGCGCACACCACGGCCCACACCATCCGGCCGGCCCTCGAGTTCGTGAAGACCCGCCCCGGAGTGAAGATCGTATCCTCGGTGTTCCTGATGCTGATGCCGGACCGGGTGCTGGTCTACGGGGACTGCGCCGTGAACCCGGACCCGAACGTGGAGCAGCTGGCGGACATAGCGCTGGCCTCGGCCGAGACCGCCGCACAGTTCGGAGTGGAGCCGCGGGTAGCCATGCTCTCCTACTCCACGGGCGGTTCAGGCGCGGGGGAAGCGGTGGACGAGGTGCGGCAGGCCACCGAACTGGTGCGCGAGCGCCGACCGGACCTCGCCGTGGAAGGCCCCATCCAGTACGACGCCGCCGTGGACGCCTCCATCGCTGCGTCGAAGATGCCCGGGTCATCGGTGGCCGGGCAGGCAACGGTGTTCATCTTCCCGGACCTGAACACCGGCAACAACACCTATAAGGCGGTCCAGCAGAGCTCCGGCGCGGTCGCCGTCGGGCCCGTCCTGCAGGGGCTGCGGAAGCCGGTGAACGACCTCTCGCGCGGCTGCACGGTGGAGGACATCGTGAACACGGTGGCCATCACGGCCATCCAGGCGCAGGTTCCAGCAGAGGTACCGGTCCCTTAGGTGACCCATGGAAAAAGTACGACGCCGGCACTTGGGAAAGTGCCGGCGTCGTACTTTTGCTTCGGCTAAGGGGAGGGCCTAAACGGCGGCCTTGACCTTCAGGGGTTCGATCCTGCCGATGACGAACAGGTAGTTCGCAGCGCCGATGAGGGAGATGGCGCCGATCACCGCCAGCGGTGCCACGAAGGAGCCGGTCTGGTCGACGAGCACGCCGATCAGGATGGGGGTGAAGATGCCGGCCAGGTTTGACGCGAAGTTCTGCAGGCCGCCGATGGAGCCAACGTGGCGGGAGCTGGGGGCGACGTCGGCCGGCAGCGACCAGATGCCTGTGGCCGCCACGGTCAGGCTTGAGTAGGCAACCGAGAGCAGGGCCAGGGCCATCCAGGCTTCCGGAACGAGCGCGGCGAACATGATCACCGAACCGCCCGCCAGGCCGCCGGCAATGGCGGTCTTGCGGACCTTGCTGACCGGTGCGCCGGCGCGGACGGCGCGGTCTGCCAGGTAGCCGCCGAGCCAGCCGAACAGGACGGCGCAGATGCCGGGGATGGCACCGAAGAAGCCCAGCTTGAGGAGGTCGAAACCGCGTTCCTTCACCAGGTAGCTGGGGAAGAACGTGATGAAGAAGTAGATGGCGCTGTTCAGGCAGAAGAAGCCGAACATCATGCTGAGGATGGTGCGGTACTTGAACAGGGCCCGCCACGGAAGCTTCGCTGCGCCTTCATCATCGCTTGCCGCGCCGCGGGCGCCGCCCTCCTGGATGTAGCTGACCTCTGCCTCGTTGGCGCCCGCGTGCTCTTCCGGGCTGCGGTAGTACTTCCACCACACGGCCGCCCAGATGATTCCGAGGACGCCGATGATGATGAAGACGGCGTGCCAGGACGTGAACGCGACGATGAGGGTGACGATGGGCAGGGCGATCACGGCGCCGACGCGGGACCCGGAGTCCCAGATGCTGGTGGCGAAGGCGCGCTCGCGGACGGGGAACCAGGTTGCCACCACCTTCGCCGCGGTGCTGGGTGCGGGGCTCTCGCCGACGCCCAGGAGGAAGCGGGCGGCGAAGAGGGTCCAGAAGTTCGAAGCCGCAGCGGTGACCATCGTGAAAACGGACCACCACACGGCGGCCAGTGAGAAGGACCGGCGCGGGCCGACCTTGTCCACGTACCAGCCGGCGGCGAGCTGGAAGAAGTCATAGGCCCAGAAGAAGGCCGCGAAGATCAGGCCCTGCTGCGTGGCGCTGAGTTCAAAGTCCTTGCCCATGAACGGCAGGGCGACGCTCAGGCTTGAGCGGTCGAGGTAGTTGATGCTGAGGCCTAGAAAGGCAAGCCAGATGATGACCCAGCGCTTGCGGGTCATCAGTCGCGGCGCTGCGGTGGAGGTGGCGGCACTGGGGTTGTTGCCGAGCGCAGTCATGCGGTCTCCTTCGACGTAAACATGGCTTTGGGTGCCTGGGGCACCGGAGGGGAGGGGGAGGAACGCCGAAGATCGCGGCGCCAAATCATATAGGAATCTGGTTAATCATATAGATTTTGTGATCTGGATCAAGCCCTGCCCCAAGAATGTTCCGCCGAGGGCCCGCGAAGCGGTGGTGGCTTATGATTCCCCACAGCAAGTTCCTTTCATTTTTCGAACCCAGAGGTCCACGCGTGCCCCCACGTCCATCGTCCGACACATCCCGAGGCAAAGCCGCGTCCGCAGACGTTTATGCCTCCATGCGCGCTGCCATCCTGGAAGGCGAGATTGCCCCGGGAACCCGCATCAACATCGACGGCGTGGCCCGCAGCCTCGGCGTGTCCCAGACGCCGGTGCGGGAGGTGCTCCAGCGGCTCGAAGGCGACAACCTCGTGGTCTACAACCCCGGCCGCGGCTACAGCACCACGCCGCTGCTCGGCCTGCCCGAGTTGCGCTCACTGTTCGAGTTCCGGCTCCTGGTGGAGCCCTGGGCGGCCCGCGCCGCCGCCGTCGACAGGCTGGCCAACCCCGCGGCCGCCCTGGAGAAGGAGTTGGCCGGGTTCAGGGACACCATGAAGTCCGCCGGCGACCTGCGGCAGGACCTGGTGGCGCACGATACGCGCTTCCACGACACCATCCTCGCGGCCTCCGGAAACCCGGTGGTCCGCCATGCGTTCGCCCAGACGCACTGCCACCTGCACACCTTCCGGCTGTATCCGGCGGACGTGGACGGAGCAATCACCGTGGCCGAGCATTCGGCGGTGCGGGACGCCATTGCGGCGTGCGATCCGGAGCGCGCGGAGGCCGCCATGACTACCCACATCCACAACTCCTTCGACAGGTTCGCCCAGGCGTTCCAGGGCGAGCTGGAGCCCCTGGGTGACAGTGGGCCGCCACGCAAGCGCATCATCACCTAGGGGGCAAACGCACCTTCTCGGCCCCGGCCGCGGCAACCGAACCGGTTTGCTGCGGCCGGGGCTTTTTGGCAAGCGGACCGGTGCCGGCGCTCGTGGAGGACGCGGAGGATTGACGTGCATCACAGTTCCTATATGATTATTGCAATTCATATAGGAATCCTGACTGACACCCTTCCACGAAAGAAGAACCCCATGCCATCCATCACCTCCATCAAGACCCAGGACGTACGCTTTCCCACGTCCCTGGAGCTCGACGGATCGGACGCGGTCAATGTTGACCCCGACTACTCCGCCGCCTACGTGGTGATCCGCACCGATGCTGGCGACGAGGGCCACGGTTTCGTCTTCAGCTGCGGCCGCGGCAACGAAATCCTGACCGCCGCGATCGATGCCTATGCGCGCCTGCTGGTGGGACGCGACATCGACGAACTGATCTCCGACCTCGGCGCTGCCTCCCGCCTCCTCATCCACGATTCCCAGCTCCGCTGGCTCGGACCCGAAAAGGGGGTCACCCAGATGGCCTGCGGTGCCCTGGTCAGCGCCCTGTGGGACGTCCGGGCCCGCCGGGAAAACAAGCCCCTCTGGCTGCTCCTCAGCGAAATGACGCCCGAGGAACTGGTCAGCGTGGTGGACTTCACCCACATCCGCGACGCCCTCAGCCCCGAGGAGGCACTGGAGATCCTCCGCGCCGGCCAGGAAGGCAAGGAGCAGCGCATCGCCGAGCTCAAGGCCGGCGGCTTCCCCGCCTACACCACCTCCCCGGGCTGGCTCGGCTACAGCGACGAGAAGCTCGTGCGGCTCAGCAAGGAAGCTGCCGCGGACGGGTTCTCCATGATCAAGCTCAAGGTGGGCGGGAGCATCGAGGATGACCGCCGCCGCATGGCCCTTGCCCGTGAAGCGGTGGGCAGCCTGCCCATCGCGATTGATGCCAACCAGCGCTGGGAAGTGTCCGAGGCCGTGGAGTGGGTCAACCAGCTGGCGGAGTTCAACCCCTACTGGATCGAAGAGCCCACCAGCACCGACGACGTCCTGGGCCACGCCGAAATCCGCAAGGGCGTCAGCCCGGTCCGCGTGGCCACCGGTGAAGCCGTGCAGAGCCGGATCATCTTCAAGCAGCTGCTGCAGGCCGGTTCCATCGACGTGCTGCAGCTTGACTCCACCCGGGTGGCCGGCGTCAACGAAAACATCGCCATCCTGCTCCTGGCCGCCAAATTCGGGGTGCCCGTCTGCCCGCACGCCGGAGGCGTCGGCCTGTGCGAACT
Source organism: Arthrobacter sp. E70 (assembly GCF_058266945.1). Taxonomy (NCBI): domain Bacteria; kingdom Bacillati; phylum Actinomycetota; class Actinomycetes; order Micrococcales; family Micrococcaceae; genus Arthrobacter; species Arthrobacter sp. E70. Next base: position 138,893 of record NZ_JBYQFR010000010.1, read on the forward strand.
GGTCCAGCACTTCTCCTTCTTCGACTACGCCGTGGTGGGCCGCAGCCAGGACAACAGGATGATCGAATTCGTGGACCACCTGCACGAGCACTTCGCCGAACCCGTCCGCATCGTCGATGGCCGCTACGCCGCACCGGAACTGCCCGGCACCGGGGCCGAGATGCTCAGTGCCTCCCGCAGCCACTGGGAGTTCCCGGGCGGCGCGGGCTGGCAGGAAGTGGGCAACCGCGCGGCAGTCACGGGCGGATCCCTCAGCACGGCCGGAGCCGGCCGATGAGCGCAGCGCCGGAAACCGCCGTTGCCGGCCCCAGCACCGTCGAAGAACTCGATGCCGCCGTCAAAGCCGCGCAGGTTGCCTTCGAGCAGGCCCGCCTCGCCGACCCCGGCACCCGGGCCGGCTGGCTTGAGGCTGTAGCCGCCGGGCTGGAACACGACGCGGCCGGACTCGTGGAGACCGCCGTCAAGGAGACCCACCTTGCGGCAGCCAGGCTGGAAGGGGAGCTGAAGCGCACGGTCTTCCAGCTGCGGCTCTTCGCGGAGGAGATCCGCCTCGGCGAGCACTTCGACGCCACCATCGACCACGCCGACCCTGAATGGGGAATGGGGCCCCGTCCCGACCTCCGCAGGTACAACGTGCCGCTGGGCGTGGTGGGCGTCTTCGGTGCCTCCAACTTCCCCTTCGCCTTCAGCGTGATGGGCGGCGACACTGCCTCGGCGCTCGCCGCGGGCTGCGCCGTGGTGCACAAGGCCCACGACGCACACCGCGAACTCGCCGCCCGGACGGCACGCGCCGTCCTGGACGCGCTGGAAGGTGCCGGCGCGCCGTCGGGCCTGTTCTCCCTGGTGACCGGCCGGCAGGCGGGCGAGGCCCTGGTGGACCACCCCTTGGTCAAGGCCGTGGGCTTCACCGGCTCCACGGCGGGGGGCCGCGCGCTGCTGGACCGCATCGCCGCACGTCCGGAACCCATCCCGTTCTTCGGCGAGTTGGGCGGCATCAACGCCGTGTTCGTGACGCCGAAGGCGTGGGCGGCCCGGCGCGCGGAGATCGTCAGCGGCTATGCGGGTTCCTTCACGCTGGGCATGGGCCAGTTCTGCACCAAGCCCGGGCTGCTGTTCATCCCCGCCGGCCACGCTGACGGGATCCGCAGTGAACTGACGGAGGCGCTGGGCGGGTTTACGCCGGCCCGGCTGCTCAGCCCCCGCCTGCACGCCGGCTACGCGGATGCCGTCGCCAGCCTGCGCGGCAGCGCCGGCGTCGATGTCCTGATGGAGGGGGACTTCGCCGAGGAGCCCGCTCCCACCGTCCTGTGCACCACCGCCGCGGCAGTGCGCAGCAACCCGGACCTGCTGCGGCAGGAAATGTTCGGCCCGGCAAGCCTGGTGGTGGAGTACGCGGACGAAGCCGAACTGCCGGCCCTGGCAGAACTGCTGGAGGGGCAGCTGACCACCACGCTGCAGGCTGAAGCGGACGACGACGTCACCGCCCTGGCTGCCCGGCTGGCGGACATTAGCGGCCGGGTCCTGTGGAACGGCTGGCCCACGGGCGTCACGGTCAGCTATGCCCAGCACCACGGCGGGCCGTACCCCGCCACGACCTCGAACACCACCTCGGTGGGAACGGCAGCCATCCGCCGGTTCCTGCGGCCGGTGGCGTTCCAGCAGTTCCCGGCGTCGCGGCTGCCCGAACCCCTGCGGGACAGCAACCCTTGGGGCGTACCGCAACGGGTGGACGGCGTGTGGCAGCATCCGGCCCGCGCCGCGAAGGAGGGACTGCAGTGAGCCTGTCCGAAGCCGTAGGTTCCGTCCTTCCCGCGGACGCCGACCAGGCGCTGCTCATCGGCCGCGTCTGGGACCCGGAGACCGGCGGCCCGCGCCCCGTGGCCTTCAGCGGAAACACGGTCTTCGACCTGCATCGCCTCGCCGGGACCGTCGCGGACCTGCTGGAACTGCCGGAGCCCGCTGCCACCGTCCGCTCGGCCCTGGCCAATCCCAGCCTGGCCGACCCCCGATGGGCGACGGCCGACGTCGTCAGCGCTTCCCTGGCAGGGGACGCCACCAGGGCCCGGCTGCTGGCCCCTGTTGACCTGCAGGTGATCAAGGCCTGCGGGGTGACCTTTGTGGACAGCATGGTGGAACGGGTCATCGAGGAACGCTGCGCGGGCGACGCCGCACGGGCCGCGGAGGTGCGCGACCTGGTGGGCCGCGCCCTGGGCGGCAGCCTGGCGGACCTGCGCCCGGGTTCGGCCGAGGCCGCGGAAGCCAAGCGGGTCCTGGTTGCCGAGGGCCTGTGGTCGCAGTACCTCGAGGTGGGGATCGGCCCGGACCCGGAGGTCTTCACCAAGGCGCCCGTGCTGTCCTCGGTGGGTCTCGGCGCGGACATCGGCATCCCGGCTTTCTCCTCCTGGAACAACCCTGAGCCGGAGCTGGTGCTCATCGCCACGTCCCGTGGCCAGGTGGTGGGGGCGACGCTGGGCAACGACGTCAACCTCCGCGACGTGGAGGGCCGCAGCGCCCTGCTGCTGGGCAAGGCCAAGGACAACAACGCCTCCAGCGCGCTCGGCCCGTTGATCCGGCTCTTCGAGGGATCCTTCACCCTGGAGACCCTGCGCGATGAGGAGATCCTGCTGCGGGTGGAAGGCCGGGACGGGTACGTGCTGGAAGGCCGCAACAGCGTGGCCCGGATCAGCCGGCCCTTCGAGGAACTGGTGGCGGCGACGCACGGCCGCCATCACCAGTACCCGGACGGGTTCGCGCTGTACACGGGCACGCTGTTCGCCCCCACGCAGGACCGGGACGTCCCGGGGCAGGGCTTCACGCACAAGCACGGCGACGTCGTGACCATCCGCAGCCGCCACCTGGGCGCACTGGTCAACCGGGTGGGTCCGTGCGAGGAACTGCCCGCGTGGTCCTTCGGCCTGCGCGAACTGTTCAGCTACCTGGCGAAGCAGCGGCAGGAAGCGCGGGCGTAGGCTCACGCGGACAGGTTACTACTTGTGTAGTGGTATTTCCACTACACAAGTAGTAACCTGTTTGCATGACAGATCCAGCTGTCACTGCCACGGCCCACGGCGCTGGACGTTGGAACAGCGCCAGGCATTCGGGCAGGTTTCCCGACCTGCCCGTTCGCCGCTGCCGCCCGTTCCTGAAATACTCGGGCCGGCAGCAGGCGGATTCTGCCTGAATTCTCCGAACTGGAGGCCACCCAAAATGACTGACTTCTTCACAATGGAGCCCGGCGAAACCGCGGTTCCTCTGCCGCCCGGCCCGGTCCTGTCCTCAGGGTCGGCGGGGATCCGGCGCGTTCACCGCTTCCTTCTCTGGGCATACGACGAAGCGCCCAAGCTGGTGCGTTCCACCGCTCCGGGGGACACTGGCCGCGCCGCCTATGTGGGGGAGGTTCTCGGGAACTTCGACAGAGTGCTTCTGATCCACCAGGACGGCCAGGACCTGTTCATGTACCCCCGGCTGACGGCGCGGGCACCGGCCAGCACGCCGCATGTGGAGCAGATGATTGACCAGCACAGGCAAATCCGGGACCGTATCGAGGGCATCGCGCCCGTCCGCAAGCGCTGGATGCAGACCGCTGACGCCCAAAGCGGGGAAGAGCTTGCCAGAGGCTACGAGGAGGTGCAGGCCGTTCTTAGCGGGCACCTGCGCCGCGAAGTCACCGAGGTGATGCCCGCCGTCGACCGGCTCCTGACCGAAGCGGAACTGAAGGCCATGGTGCAGCAGTCGGTCAGGCAGCACGACAAGAAGTTCCTGGTCACCTACCTCGGAATGGTCCTGGCCACCAACCCTCCCGACGACCGGAGGGCGATCTTCTTCGAGGAGATCCCCGCAGTGGTCCGTCTCGGGTACCGCCTCATCGGCCGGAGGATGTTCCGCAGGCAATACGCGAAACTCTTCCCGGGACGCCCCGTCCCCGAAACGCTCTAGCCGGGACGGTCTGGCCGAAACACTCGGGCAAAGGGCGACGGCGGCACCCGCGTGGGCGCCGCCGTCGCCCTTTTTGGCTGCCTGGCTTAGCTGTTGTCCGGCTTGGCCAGGCTTTCCTTGTCTTCCTCTTTGGCGGGCTCATCGGAGAGGCCCTGCGGCGTGAGGTCCAGGTCCTGCGGGTTCTCCGGCGCCTCCGGGGCTTCGCCGGTTTCGGCTGCCTTGAGGTTCCCGGTGTCGTCCAGGGCAGGGTTGGCCCCTTCCACTCCGGTGGGATCCTGCTTGCCGGAGCCTGAGTCCGGCTGCGCATTAAGCGGGGCGGTGCTGCTGGATCCCGTGTTGGTGGGGTCGTTCTCGTCGACGGAATTGGGCTCGTTCGTCATGGAAATGTCCTCTCGGCCTGGTCCAGCGTGTCCCGCCGACCATACGCACAGCGGGCCTCCATCCGCAAGGACCCGGACGGCAACACCCTGCTGCTGACAGACCGCTGAGGGCCGCCGCCTATAGGCTGGGTGGAACTGCAGAAGCCAGCCCCGGGAGGCCCGTCATGCTCGTGCTCGTCATCAACTCCGGCTCGTCCTCGCTCAAGTACCAGGTCCGCGACGTGGCGCAGGGAACCGTCCTGACCGAGGGGCTGATCGAGAAGATCGGCATGGGCAACGGCGGCGGCGGGGACGGCGAGATCGAGGGCCCGCGGGACCACGCGGAGGCGCTGGAGCTGGTGGATGCCGCCATCCACCGGGAACTGGGCGACCAGGAGCTCGCAGCTGTCGGCCACCGCGTGGTGCACGGCGGGGAGCGGTTCGCCGAGCCCGTGCTGATCGACAACGAGATCACCCGCGCCATCGAGCGGCTTAATCCGCTGGCGCCGCTGCACAACCCCGCCAATGTCCTGGGCATCCGCGCCATCACGAAGAAGTGGCCGCAGATGCCGCAGGTGGCCGTGTTCGATACCGCCTTCCACCGCACGCTGCCCGAGCACGCCTGGCGCTACGCCGTCCCCGATGAGCTCTACACCAACCACGGGATCCGCCGCTACGGCTTCCACGGCACCTCGCACGAATACGTGGGGCGCCGCGCCGCCGCCCTGCTGGATATCCCCGTGGCGGAGTTCGACGGCGTCATCGCCCACCTGGGCAACGGCGCCTCGGTCACCGCCATCAAGGGCGGCCACTCGGTGGACACGTCCATGGGCTTCACCCCGCTGGAAGGCCTGGTGATGGGCACGCGGTCCGGTGACCTGGATCCCTCCATCCTGGTGTTCCTGGGCCGGGCGGGCTGGACGCCCGAGGACATCGACTCCATGCTGAACCGCGAATCGGGGCTTAAAGGCCTTGCCGGGAACAACGACATGCGCTCCGTGGTGGAGGCCTCCGAGGGCGGCGACGCCAAGGCCTCTGTGGCACTCGCGGTGGCGTCCTACCGGCTTGCGAAGTACATCGGGGGGTACCACGTGGCCGTCGGCGGGGCGAAGGCGCTGGTCTTCACCGCGGGCATCGGCGAGAACTCGCACCAGTTCCGGGCGCTGGTAGCCCAGCGGCTGGGCGCGCTGGGCATAGAGCTCGACGCCGGCCTCAACACCGGGCGGTCCAAGGAACCCCGGGTGATTTCCACGGCGTCGTCCGCGATCCCCGTCCTGGTGGTCCCCACGGACGAGGAACGCGCCATCGCTGAAGCGACGGCCGCCGTCGTCCGCGGTTGATCCTGCCTTTCCCTACGCCCGGCCCTTGAGGATCAGGTTCCAGTAGATCTTGGGAAAAAGATCCCGGTCCACCACCCAGGACAGCTTGCTCTCGTTCCAGGTGGGAACCCGCGGGATGGTGGGCATGGGCCGGTAGCGGTCGTCGAACTCGGCGAACACCACCGTGTCCCGGGAGACTGTGAACGGGCAGACCGAGTACCCGTTGTACTTGGCTTTCAGCGGCCTGCCCTTCCTGGTGGCCACCAGGTTCTTCGCCAGCACCTTGGTCTGTTTGCGCAGCGAGCCACCGGACTTGGAATTCGTGGTGCCGGCGGCGTCGCCCAGGGACCAGACATTGGGGTAGCGGAGGTGCCGGAGCGTCTGCCGGTCAACCTCCACGAACCCGCCGGCATCCGCGGGATTCGGCAGGGTGGTAGCCTTCAGCCACTCCGGGGCCGACTGCGGCGGGACGGCGTTGAGCACGTCATAGGTCAGGTCTTCGGTGGTGTTGGCTGCGTTGTCGCGGATGGTGGCCTTGCGTGCGGCCGGACTCACCGCCACCAGTTCGCTGTTGGTGCGCAGCTCGATCCCGTACTCGGCAGTCTTGCGGTCCAGCTCCCTGTCCACCTCCGGGACGCCGAACACGGTGGGATACGGCTGGACCATCACCACGCGGATCTTGTCCAGGACCCCCTGTTCCCGCCAGTAGTCACAGGCCAGGTACATGGGCTTCTGGCTTGCCCCGCCGCACTTGATGGGCCCGGCGGGCATCGTGAACACCGCGGTTCCGGACTTCAGGCTGCTCAGCAGCGTCCACGCCTTGGGGGCGAGGTCGAACTCGTAGTGCGACGCCCCGTTGGGTGAGTGGACGGCTTCGGCAAGTCCCGGTACGGCTGCCCAGTCGAACTGCAGCCCCGGGCACACCACCAACTGCCCGTAGCCTACGGTGGTGCCTGAGGCGAGGGTGACGGTGTTGGCCTCCGGGTCGACGCCCGCAGCGGCGTCGCGGATCCAGGTGACGCCTTTGGGGGTGACTGATTCCTGGGTCCGGATGGCTTCCGCGGCCTGGGCGCGGCCGCCGGCGATGTGCGAAAACAGCGGCTGGTAAAGGTGGTGGTCCTTGGGCTCGATCACTGCCACGTCCTTGACGCCGTAACGGTGGAGCCGTGCGGCCAGGGAGATGCCGGCGTTGCCGCCGCCGATGATGAGGACCTCGTGCCGGGCAGCCATGGCGCTACTTCTTCTCGGTCAGGGCCGACGCCTTGTGCGCTGCGCGGGCGCCGGTCTTCTCCGACTCCACCACGTACTGCGGTTCATCCTCGCTGGCGCGGTGGGTGTTGCCGTCCAGTTCGAAGTCGCTGGTCTTCTTTTCCACGATCCTCCCGTGCGTCTTGCCCTGGGAGGTGTTCCACTCCACGCGCGTTCCCTTGCTCAATGACATCTGGACTCCTTAGCTGGGCGATGCGTGGGTGTGTGCTGTTCTGCGTCCCGGTTACCGCCAGGGCGCCCCGGAGCCAATAGTAAGCATGATGACCTTGCTTTGGCAGCTACGGGACCGAACGCGAGGCAAGCCTGCGGCAGTGGGATGGCGGGCGTTGACACCGGCTGCATCCAGGGCCATGCTGTCCCTGCCGGCCATGCCCGGCCGGCATCAGGTGCCCTTCAAAGGAGAACGCTGTGCCTGTTGTAGAAGAAAGTGTCGTCATTCCCCGGCCACCGCAGGAGGTCTTCGATTTCCTGTCGAACTTCGACAATGTCGCTGTCTACGATTCCTCGGTCACGTCGTCGGAGCAGGTGGGTGACGGCCCCACGGGGGTGGGCACCCGCGGCCGGGGAACCAGCAAAGTCATGGGGCGGCACTTCGACTGGACTGTCGAGGTCACCGAGTTTGATCCGCCCCGGCGCATGGTGTCGCGGTCGGTCGAAGGGAAGCTGGACTTCGCAGTGACGTTCGGGCTGGAACCTGCCGATGGCGGGACGCGCGTCACGCAACGGATCGACGCCGCCTCCGGCCTCGGCGGCATCTTTGGCAAGCTGGCCGACCCGCTGGTGGAGAGGGCGCAGGGCCGGACGGTCCGGGCCAACCTCGAAACCCTGGCGGAATGGATGGCCGAGCACCCGCAGCCCTGACCACGCGGCGGCGGTCAGCGTTCGACGGCGGCAGGACGCCGCCGTCGAACATCAAGCCGGACCGGGTACCGGTGCAGTGCGGCGGTGACCTTGTTGCATGCAGCCCAGTACGCCACCCCGGCTGCCAGTGACGCGCCCACCGCCAGGGGCAGCCCGACGTCGGCCAGCGGGGGATAGACCAGCCAGTGCACCAGGTAGATGTGCATGGACGCGCTGGCCAGCAGGACGGTCAGGCGGCTCGCTGCCCGCGGCACGGGGAGGGTTGGGAGCCAGGTGAGCAGCAGGATGCCGGCGATCACGGTGAGGTCCCGGTTGGGGTTCTCGAAGAAGCCCGGGACAGTGAGGAGTGCCAGGGCCGTGACCAGGCAGCGCTGCGGAAGGTTCCTGGCGCGTGCCACCGCCCAGCCCAGGGCGAAAAGCCAGAAAGCGGGAACGGTGTGCGGGACGTCCGGATCCACCAGTTCGAAGCGCGTGAGCAGTCCGGCACCGAACAGGGCCACGGGGTAGAGGAACGGGAACCGGCGCTCGCTGCGATGCAGCCAGGGGATGGCGAGCAGGGCGGTCATGGCCAGGAGCATGTAGACGATGACTTCGATGAACCAGAAATGCCACTGCGTTGTCACCTTCTCGGGACCGAGGATGGCATTGAGCAGCACGATGTTCACGGGACTGTAGCGGTCCGTGACCAGGAACGCGAACGCGATGAACACCATGCTGGGCACCACGATCCGGGCCACGCTGGTGAGTTGGCGGCGCAGGCGGGCGGCACCTTCTCCCGCCAGCTGGAAGCGGGCGAAGTTGAAGCCGGCGGCCGCGATCAGCACGTGCGCCATGCCCTGCCATTCGAACAGGCCAATATGGGTGCTGACGATGAAAACGATGCCCACCGCCCGCAGGACGATGCTGGTATCCACCGGTGCGAGGAGCCGTTGCCGCAGGGGAATCTTCGGGCGCGGACCTGGCTGCGCCTTCGGCTCCAGGTCCTGGACGGCCGTAACGTGCCAGTCCGGCGGGAGGTGCCCCAGCAGCTGCTCGAGCCTGACCGAGGCCGCCACGAAGGAGAGGGAGTCCCCGCCGAGCGAGACGAACGTGTCCGTGCCGGAGATGCCGGTCCGTTCCAGGGTGTCCTCGAAGATCCGGTGTACGCTGTCCGGCGCGGAGGCCGAGGGTTCGTTCAGGGCAGGGGTGTCCCGGGCCGCCGGGAGCGCCGCGACGGCAGGGTAGTCGATTTTGCCCGTCGCCAGGCGTGGCAGTTCGTCCACCGCGTGGAGGTCGACGGCGGCACGGGGCAGTCCCAGCCCCTGCGCCAGGACCTTGGCCAGCAACTGGGTGTCGTGCCGGCCTTCGATGGCGACGACGATGCTGCGGTCGCTGCCGGTACTGGCCGCCGTGACCCCCATGTCCGCCAGGAGGCGCTCCACCTGGCCAAGATCGACCCGGAGTCCCACGATCTTGACGAACCGGCTGCGCCGTCCCAAAAGTTCGTAGAGTCCGGCGTCGTTCACCCGCGCGAGGTCGCCGGTGCGCAGTTCCGTTACGGTGCGGCCCAGCGCGAGGTCGCGTGGGTCCTCGGCGTAGCCCAGCATCACGTTGGGTCCGGTGTACACCAGTTCGCCCTGCGCCGGTCCGCTGCAGTCCAGCCCGTCCACGGGATCGATCCGGAAGGACCCGCCGGGAACGGGCACGCCGATGGCGCCGGCATGGTCCGCGGCGAGATGCGGCGGCAGGTAGGCCATCCGCGCCGTGGCCTCCGTCTGCCCGTACATGACAAAAAGGTCCCAGCCCTGCCGGCGTCCCAGGTCTGCATAGTGCCGCACACGGTCGGGATCGAGCCGGCCGCCGGCTTGCGTGACGTAGCGCAGGGACGGCAGCTCCATGTCGGCGAACCCGACGCGTTCCAGCAGTTCGAAGGTGTAGGGCACTGCCGCGAACGAGGTTGCTTCCTGGTGCCGGAACAGCTCCCAAAAACAGGGGTCCACCACGGACAGGCCGGTCAGGACCAGGCTGGCGCCCCGCAGCAGGTGGCTGTTGATCACCGACAGCCCGTAGCAATAGGACATGGGCAGGGTGGTGGCGGCGCGGTCGTTGGTGGTAATGCCAAGGTAGCGGGCAATCGACTCGGCGTTGGCCTGCACGTTCGCGTGGGACAGCCGCACCAGCTTGGGGGAGCCCGTGGAGCCGGAGGTGCTTAGGAGCAGGGCAAGGTCCGGGTGCAGCTCGTGCCGGGTCCCGGGCCGGCGTTCATCCAGTCGGAGCTCCCCGTCTGCGGCCTGCAGCACCACGTCGGGATCGTAGGCGGCGACGAGGGAGGCAAGGGCGGCGGGCTTGTCCTCCGGAAGCAGGATCAGCGGGTGCCCGCCTGCCAGCGCGGCGAGGTAGGCCACCAGCGATTCGACGTCGTTCGACGCCGCCAGGGCGAGCAGCCGGCGTTCGGTACCCAGCCTGCCGGCGAGGTCTTCGACACGCGCGGCAAGCTCGCGGTAGGTCAGGGTAAGCCCGTCGGCGTGGATGGCAGGGCTGTCTCCAAAGCCGGCAAGGCCGGCGGCGAAAGATGCCCGCGCGTGGTCAAGCTGCGTGGTCATCCGTCGATGATATTAGTTAAGGCTTACCTAATAAAAATGCACCGATATAGGAAAGTCGCTGGAGAAATGAGGGGCAACCTACTTGAGGCCAGCCCCCGGCAGCAGCTCGGTGGCGCCCAGGGAGTCGGCGATGAACGCATAGTCCCAGGCCCGTTCCCGCCACTGCACATAGCGCCCGGATGCGCCGCCGTGCCCGCCGTCCATTTCGATCTTCATCACGATGGGCTCGGATCCGGTGGTCTTGTTGCGCAGCTCCTGCACCCACTTGGCGGGTTCCACGTACAGGACGCGGGTGTCATTGAAGGATGTGACCGCCGCGATTTTCGGGTAGGCCACCTCCCGCACGTTCTCGTAGGGGGAGTAGGACTTCATGTACGCGTACGCTGCCGGATCGGTAATGGGGTTGCCCCATTCCTCCCACTCCAGGGCGGACAGCGGCAGGTCGGGATCGAGGATGCTGGTGAGGGGGTCCACGAATGGCACCTGCGCCACGATCGCTGCGTACTTTTCAGGAGCCATGTTGGCCACCGCACCCATCAGCAGTCCGCCCGCGGAGCCGCCGAGGGCGGCGATGCGGGCCGGATCCGCCCACCCGGAGTGTGCCAGCCAGTCCGTGGCGTCAATGAAATCGGTGAAGGTGTTCTTCTTGGTGAGTTTCTTGCCGTCCTCGTACCAGTGCCGGCCCAGCTCGCCGCCGCCCCGGATGTGCGCGATCACGAACACCACGCCCCGGTCCAGCAGCGACAGCCGCGCAATGCCAAACCCGGGATCCATGCTCATCTCGTAGGAGCCGTACCCGTAGACCAGCCCGGCCGCCGTCGAATCCTGCTTTACGGTCTTGTGCCGCAGGACCGAGAGCGGGATGCGGGTGCCGTCCCCGGCCGTGGCCCACTCGCGGGTGGCCACGTAGTCGCTGCCGTCGTAGCCGCCAAGGACGGGGCTTTCCTTGCGCAGCAGCAGTTCCCCGGCGGGCTGTTCGGCGGTGGGCAGCACGAAATCATAGATGCGCGACGGCGTGAAGTAGGACGTGTAGCCCAGGCGGATAACGGGCGCGTCGTAGTCCGAGCCGCCCACGCCCGCCGTGTACAGCTCCTCGTCGAAGGCCGGTTCCACGGGTGCCTGCTGCGCCGGCGTCCCCAGCCCCGCCAGGCCCATCACCTGGACACGTTCGATGGTGTCCTTGCGGATGGACACGATGAGGTGCGTGGCGGTGACGCCGGCGCCGTTGACCCGGACGTCGTCGGAATGCTCGACGACGGTCTGCCAGGACTGCCCGGCCAGGGGCTTTTCCAGCTCGGCGGGGTCCGCCAGGGAGACCATGGAGTTGATGGCGCCGCGGTTGTGCGTGAGGAGGATTTTCTCTGTCTTCTGCCCGTCCGGGCCTTCGAGCAGGAAGGGCTCTGCTTCGTAGAGGACCCGCTCGTTGCGGGAGATCACCGTGGTCAGTGTCTGGGTGGGGTCGTCGAAGCGCAGCAGCCGGGTTTCGCTGTACTCCGAGCACCCGATGCCCAGCACCAGGTGGCGCCGGTCCGCGGAGAGCTCGAAGCCGAGCCACATGGCGGCGTCGTCCTCCTGGTAGATCACCACGTCCTCGGCCACGGGCGTGCCGAGCACGTGCGCCTTCACCTGGTACGGGCGCCAGGAGTCGTCCACCACTGTGTAGAAGATCCGGGTGCCGTCGGGTGAGAACGCAACGCCGTAGAAGATGTTCTCGATGACATCCGGCAGCAGTTCGCCGATGCGCAGGTCCTTGATCCGGAGGGTGAAGCGTTCGTCGCCGGAGTTGTCCACGGCGTAGGCGTAGAGGCTGCCGTCGATGGTTACCGCAGTGCCGCCCACTGAGAAGAACGGTTTGCCCTCGGCCTCCACGTTGCCGTCCAGCAGGACTTCCTCGCCCGGGATTTCGACGCCGGCCTCCACCGCGGGCGGCGTCCAGTCGGCCACCTTGTCGCCGGTGTCCCGGGCCTTGACCCGGCAGTGGATGCCGTATTCCTTGCCTTCTGCGGAACGGCTGAAGTACCACCAGCCGTCCTTGCGGTGCGGGACGGAAAGATCGGTTTCCTGCGTGCGGCCCTTGATCTCCTGGAAGATCGCCTCGCGCAGCGGTTCCTGGTGCGCGGTGACCGCTTCCTGGTACGCATTCTCGGCCCGCAGGTGCGCGATGACCTCGTCGGACTCCTTGTCCCGGAGCCACTCGTAGTTGTCCACGTACGTTTCCCCGTGGTGGGTGCGTTCGGTGGGGATCTTCCTGGCCACCGGGGGTGCCGGGATGGCGGTGTTGGCGGCGTCCTGCAGGGGAGTGGAGGTCATGGATTCAATATATAGACCCGCCCCCACCGCCAGGCAGGCCGTTCGCTGACGGGGGAGAGAAGACGCGGAGGGGGCCAAAGACTCTGGGCCGTGCAGGTTGGTACCGGCAGGCTGGAAGGACAGTTGCAGGCGGGGGCAGGAAGGAGATGCCATGTCACCCGAGTCAGGTCCAGCACCCAGATCCACGGCATGGCGTGCTGTTGCCCGTTGCGTGGGAACCAGCTGCGCGTTGCTGGTCCGCCGGCGGGTCATCCTGCCGAAGGGGCAAGTGGGCAGGATGCTGCGCTTTGCCGACGGAAGCACCGCGCGTGTCTACCGGGAGACCGCCGTCCGCCGGCAACCGCCCCGCGAGCCGTGCGTCCTTGTTGTTTCGTTCAGGCTCCGGCTGGTGCGGGGCAGGGCGCACCGGCTCTTCGAGGCCGAAAGCATCCTGAACACTCCGTTGTTCGTCGGCTTCCCGGGGTTCGTCTCCAAGCTCTGGTGCGCCCATGACACGTTCGGCGCCTACCGCGGCCTTTACGAGTGGGATGGTCCGGAGCAGGCGGAGGATTACGCCGCGGCCCTGTGGCGGGTCCTGGAACTGGTCAGCGTGCCCGGTTCCATCAGCTACAAGGTGCTGCCCGGGCTGCACCGGGATGAAGCGCTGGCGGACCCGGCGCGGATGCCCACCACAGCGGAACCGGACCACTCCTGGTGGCGGCTGCTCAGCCCGGCGTAACGGCGGGTCATGGTGGCAGCGGAAGGTTCGACGGCGGACACGGACGTCCTGGTGGTTGGTGCCGGACCCGCGGGACTCACCACAGCCCTGCAGGCCCATGCACACGGGGCGTCGGTGCGCGTGGTGGACCGGCGGACGGAGCGGTTCCGCCCTTCCCGGGCCATGATGCTGCACGCCCGGGCACTTGAAGGCCTGCGCCCGCTGGGTGTCACGGGTGAACTGCTGGCCAGGGCCGACACGGGGCCGGAGGCGCGCATCCACCTGGGCCGGCGCGTCGTCGAAGCCCGGATGGGCCATGCAGACCTGCCGGACACAGCCTTCCCGCACCTGACCCTGGTGCGGCAGGCCGACGTCGAGGATGTGCTGTGGCGGGAGCTCCAGGCCCGCGGCGTGCCGGTGGACTGGGGTATGGAGTTCCGTGGCTTGGCACCCGAGGACGGGGTAGGCCTCGTCTCCGCCGGCCTGCACAGGGACGGGCGCGGACCCGAGCTGCACCGCAGCCGGTTCCTGGCCGGCTGCGACGGGCAGTCCAGCACGGTCCGCTCCGTCCTGGGTGTCCCGTGGCGTGGTGGGCCTTATCCCGTGGAAGCCGTGCTGGCGGACCTGGAGCTCGACGGCGCCCTGGATCCCGGCGTGCTGCACGCCGCCGTGGGACGTTCCGGGGTGGCGTTCCTGTTCGCACTCGGCGAGGGTGCCGCGTGGCGCCTGCTGGCCCCCCGCCCGGCCGAGCCGTTGCGGGACGCCCGCTTCGGGCAGCCCGGCCCGGCCATACCGCCCACGGAAGTGGCACGGCTGGTCCGGGAATCGGGCCTGGGAGCCACCGTACGGGACGTGCGCTGGTCGGCGAGGATCCCCCTCCAGCACCGCCTGGCCGGCACGTTCGGCGCCGGCCGGATCTTCCTGGCCGGGGACGCCGCGCACGCCCACTCTCCGGCCGGGGGACAGGGCATGAATAACGGAATCCTCGACGCGCTCAACCTCGGCTGGAAGCTTGGTTTCGCCTCGGCCGGCGGTGGCCCCCTTCCCGAACTGCTTGCCAGCTACGGGCAGGAGCGGCGGCTCGCGGCACGGCGGGTGCTTGCCCTGACGCACCTCATCTTCTTCTTCGAAGCCTCGCCGCACCCCGCCGCCCGCCTGGTCCGGGGCCTGCTGCCAGCTGCTGCCCCGCTGCTGCCGGTGCTGCTCCGCCGGCGGCGCCTCACCTCACTCGGGATCAGGCTGCTGGCCCAGCCCTTCGTCCGGTACCGGCACAGCGCGCTGTCACTGGACGGGACGCCTCGGGATGGCAGATGGCCGCGGCCCGGCGACCGCCTGCCGGACGCGCCGGCCAGTGTAGAGGGCCGCCCGGTCCGCCTGCACGAGCTGACCGCGGTGCCCGGGGTCCACCTCTTCCTGGAGCGCGACGCCGGCCCGGACGCCCTGGGTGCTGACCTCACCAAGGCGCTGGCCGCGCCTGCCGGGCCGGGACGAGGCCCGCTGGTCCACGTCCACCGGCTCGCCAGCCATCCCGGCGGGGGCATCGTCGCGGTCCGTCCGGACGGATACGTGGGTTTCCGCTGCGGCGAGATGGACCCGGGCCGGCTGCGCGCCTGGCTGCGGCTGGCAGGTGCGGTCCGGCACTGACCGGCCTCCCGCCGTCGTGAATGCCCTGGCACGTTGGCCCCTGTCAGCGCCCCTAAGGACCAGAAGTGCCAGGGCAACCGGAGGGTAGTTGCGGAGGGGCCGCAGGCGTATCCTGTTCACTTCAAGGCACATCGCCCAGCATGAGAGGGGAAGTTGCATGACCATCCCGCCAGTGCACGAACCTGAGCCGTTCCCGCCCGAACCCGGCCCGGAGCCAACCTCACCGGATCCCACCCAGCCGGGCCCGCCGTCGCCCCATCCGTTCCCTGCGCCGCAGCCGCCTGGGCCGTTGCCCATTCCGGACCCCGGTCCCGCGCCGCTCCGTCCGGACCCCACCAGGGACTGAAGTCCGGGACAGGAAAAACCCTTTGGAAGGGGCCTTTCGCACCTGCAGCCGCAGTGCGGAAGGCCCCTTTTCCGTACGCCCCCGAGGCGCAAAAATCTTCGGAAATCCCTTCCGTAACCCCTTGAAGACCTGCTTCTCCGGTGCTAAAAAATCTATATCAGCCAATACAGATCAGGCTGAGTGGAAAACGATGTTGGACCAACTCTTACGAGGAGGGAAGCCATGTTGATGCGAACCGATCCGTTCCGCGAGCTGGACAGGCTGGCCCAGCAGGTCCTCGGCACGTCTGCACGCCCGGCGGCGATGCCGATGGATGCGTGGCGTGAAGGAAACGACTTTGTGGTCGCCTTCGACCTGCCCGGCGTCGCTGTGGACTCGGTGGACCTGGATGTTGAACGGAACGTGCTGACGGTGCGGGCAGAGCGCCCGGATCCCGCCGGCAAGGACACCGAACTGATCGCCTCCGAGCGGCCCCGCGGCGTCTTCAGCCGCCAGCTGATCCTCGGCGACACGCTGGACACGGAGCACGTGAAGGCCAGCTACGACGCCGGCGTCCTGACGCTGCGGATCCCCGTCGCCGAAAAGGCGAAGCCGCGCAAGATCGAGATTGAAACGAAGGGGGCAAAGCAGGAGATCGCCGCCTAGTTCCAGGAAAGAATCGGGAAGCGGGTAGATCTGTTGACTGCCTTTTTGGGGCGAATCGCCACTCTGTGCACGCCACAGCGCCAGACAGCGCACCGGCAGCTAAGGCCTTAGCTTCCCGACCCGGTGGCCCCCGGCTTCGGCCGGGGGCCATCTTGCGTGCCGGCACAACGTGGCCAGGCGCCTAGGAACCAAGCTCCAGCATCAGGGCCGGCAATTCGTCGGACAGTTCACGGGCCAGGAAGCCGAGCGGCCCCAGCCGGCTGGCCAGGCGGTCCGCCGCCGCGGCATGCAGGTGCGTTCCCCAGCAGGCCGCCTGTGCGCTGCTGGTGCCGCGCGCCCTGATGCCGGAGACGGCCCCGGCCAGGACATCCCCGCTGCCCGAGGTCCCCAGTCCGCCGTAACCGGTGGTGATCTTCCAGAGTTCGGGTTCCTCGGGCGCGTCCCCGGGCGGGCGGGCGATCAGGCCCTGGCAGCTGACCACGGCGTCGTATCGGCGGGCAATCGCGGCCACGTCCGCTTCCAGGTCGTCGGGGTCCCGGCCCAGGAGGATGCCTGCCTCCGTCGGGTTCGGGGTGAGGATCAGGCGGCCGCGCCACGGGTCCAGCTGGTCCTCCAGGCTGGCCAGCGCGCCGAGCGCGTAGGCATCGAGTACGACGGCGGGACCATCCGGGCGGGCACCGGCGGTGTCCTTCCGTTTAGCGTCCTCCCGCTTGAGCAGCGCCTCCAGAAGCTCGGCGGCAAGGTCCTCATCATCCAGCCCGGGGCCCACCAGGAGGGCATCAGCCCTGTCCAGGTAGGACTCGATCCGCTCCAGCTCGGCCGTGACTGAGCCTGCAGGCGTCTCCGGCAGGCCGATCGCCCCGCATTCGGGCAGCGCCACGCCCACCTGGACGGCAACCGACTCGGCCACGGCCAGGGTCAGCTTCCCGGCGCCCGCGCGCAGTGCGGCCACGCCGGCCAGCAGGGCAGCACCGGGTGTGGCGCGGGCACCGCCGACCACCAGCACCGATCCGCGGGAGTACTTGTCCTCACCGGGCGCGGGCAGCGGCCAGTCACGCAGGAGCGACGGCGTCACCAGTGTGGCCGCAGCCGTCTCATTTCGGCTGGACACGGGTGTCTCCGGCATGTTCGGTCACGGTAACGCCGAACTCGGTCAGGTGGTCGGCCACGTTGAAGCTCTCCAGCGTCCAGGGGCCGGCGCCGGACGGGCGGACGAACCGGGTCACCGAGGCGTTGAGGATGGCCTCCCTGGCCGCAAGGTCCAGCAGCTCCTGCTCGCTGAGGCCTTCCAGGACGTACCGGAAGAGCATGATCACGGCATCATGGCACACCAGCATGACCCGCTGGCCCATGCCCAGGCTGTTCAGCTCCGCCAGTACCGACCGCAGCCGCAGGGCGACGTCGGCCCAGGACTCCCCGCCTGGCGGCCGGTAGTAGAACTTGCCCAGCCAGTCCCGCCGCTCGGATTCCCCCGGGTAGCGGTTCTCCACGCCCAGCCGGGTGAGCCGGTCCAGGATGCCGAGTTCACGGTCCCGGAGCCGTTCGTCGGTCCGCACCTTCAGCGGCCAACCGGCAGTGTCCACCGCGATTTCGGCCGTCTGGCGGGCCCGGGCGTACGGGGAGGATACGACGGCGTCCGGCCGAAACTCCTCCGCGATGCGGGCCAGCGACTTGCCCAGTGCCGTGGCCTGTTCCTTGCCCGTGCCGGACAGGTCGACGTCGGCGTCCCGGGCAGGAACCTCGATGACCTCGACCCCGGCCGCGCGCGCCTCGGTGGCCGCCACGTTGCCTTCGCTCTCACCGTGCCGGATCAGGAGCAGCTCCACCGCCCCGGCCGCTTGGACGGCCTCGGTCAGGCCGTCCTCCGTGGAGGACAAGCTGTTCGTCGAATCGCCCGTCAAAAAACCACCCCGTCCGATTGCCGTGCCGAATGCAGGAACACTACCAGCGGCGTACCCAGGAGGCGGGGGAAATAACAGCAGCGGCTACCGCTCGGGCGTCAGCACCTTGGAAAAAACAGTGCCGCCGTTGGCGTTCCGGAGGCTGACGGTGAAGCTGTTGTCCCCTCCCAGCTGGACGTGCCCGAAGAACTGGTTTTCACCGTCGCGGGGGGATTCCCCGGCGAAACGCCCGGCCTTGGAGAACACCACCTCCGGACCGAACGTGCCGTCCATGGCGTTGGGGCCGAAGGAGCCTGCGTTGATGGGCCCGGCGACGAATTCCCAGAACGGGTCGAAGTCGGTGAAGGCGGCCCGCTCGGGGGAGTAGTGGTGGGCGGCGCAGTAGTGGACGTCGGCGGTGAGCCACACCGTGTTTTTCACGCCGTTGCGTTTGAAGGCGCTCAGTACGCCGGCGATTTCCAGTTCGCGGCCCAGCGGGGCACCCGCGTCGCGGTTGGACAGGCTTTCCTGGTTGACCGGGCCGTCCGGCACCACGATGCCCAGCGGGAGGTCGGCGGCGATGACTTTCCAGGTCGCCTTGGACTTCGTCACCTCGCGGATCAGCCAGTCCACCTGCTCTTGGCCCAGGATGTTGGTGGCGTAGGGTTCCTTGCCGTCCGTGTTGGGGGACTTGAACGTGCGCATGTCCAGGCAGAAGACGTCCAGCTGCGGGCCGCGGGAGATCTTCCGGTAGATGCGGGCGGGCTGGTACTGGCCGGCGTCGTCAAACGTTCCCGGGCGCCAGATCGCCGAGCTGTCCGCAATCGGCATGTTTTCCTGCCACGCCTGCCGGCCGCGGGCAGCGAGGGTGTTCACGTCCCGCACGGTGTAGCGGGAGTCGTCAATGATTTGGCCGGGGTACCAGTTGTTGTGGGTTTCGTGGTCGTCCCACTGGGCGATCACCGGCACGTCCGCGAACATGGCGCGCATGTTGGCATCCATGGAGTTGTACCGGTGCCGGCCGCGGAACTCGGTGAGCGTTTCGGCCACCTTGGACACCTCTTCCGTGACCACGTTCCGCCACACCTGGCCGTCCTTCTCCACCACGGATTCGGGGATGGGGCCGTCGGCGTAGACGGTGTCGCCGGAGTGGATGAAGAAGTCCGGGCGGGTCTGGTGCATGGCCCGGTAGCCGCGCATTCCTCCAATCTCCTCGTTGATGCCCCAGCCTTGGCCCGCGGTATCGCCGGTCCACACAAAGCTTTGCGCGGACGACGCCGGGACGTCACCGCCGTTGCTTGTGTCACCGGTGCGGCCCTTGCCGTTGACCGATCCTGCGTCCGGCGCCGTGCGGAAGCTGCCGCGGACCGTTTCGCCGGCAGCACCGGCTTCGTCCTCGAAGCTGATCTCCAGCGCGAAACGGGTATTGGACGGCAGGTTGCCGGCGTGGATCTTGGCGGTGAAGTCGGAGGCCTGGGTTGCCCGGGGCCCGCGAAGCACCCGCTCGAAGGCGCCGCGCCCGCGCAGGACCTCCCCGCCGTCGTCCACTGCCCGCAGCACTGCCGTCATCCGGCCGGCGCCCGAGGCGCGGGACCACAGGACCGCGGACCCGGAGGTGACGTCGCCGGTGGCGATGCCGCTGGGCAGCATGAGCCGGTTGCGGACCAGTGCGACGCCGGTGGACGGGCGTGACGGCGTGCCGGCGTTCGCTGCGGAAGGGGCGGAGGCGAGGGCCGCGGCGAGGATGGAGCCTTTGACGACGGTGCGGCGGGAAACGGAGGAGTTGTTGGTCATGCCCACAGGTTTTCGCCGGCGGACGCACGGACCCTGTCCCGCGGGTGAACTGGGAGTGAGCCGATGCTGAACAGGGGGTGCCCTGCGGCGCGCACCCGTCTACGGGACTGCGAAGTCCGCGATCCTGCCCTCCCGGAGGGCCGCCCCCACCGCGGCGATGCCGCCGTAATCGGGGAACACCACCGACTGCCCCGCCGCCATGCCGGTTCCGGCCGTGGGCAGCGTCATGGTGCCGATCGCGTTAACGTCCAGGTTCCGCAGGCTGTAGGCCAGGATGGCTGCCTGGACCGGGTCGAAGCCCTTGTCCACGGTGAGGCAGCAGGACGCGAAGTCCACCAGCGACCGGACGGAATTCACGTCGGTCAGGGCGCCGCTGCTGGTGAACCGGGCCAGGACGGCGCGGACCATGATGCGCTGGTTCACCACCCGTTGGTAGTCGCCGTCGGTGAAGGCATGGCGCTCGCGGCTGAACTCCAGGGCTGCCTGCCCGTCGAGGTGGTTGACCCCCTGGGTGAAGGCGTGTTCGGTTTCGATCGTGGACTGGAAAGCGAAGGGGACATTGACGTCGATGCCGCCCAGGCCGTCCACCATGGCCTTGAACCCGCCGAAGTCCAGCATCAGGGTGTGGTCGATGGTGATGCCCAGCAGCTGCTGCACCGTGGCGGTCGTGAGGTCGATGCCGCCGTACTCAAGCGCCGCGTTGATCTTGGAGCCGCCGACGCCGGGCACGTCCACCCAGAGGTCCCTCATGATCGAAATGATGTAGAGGGCGTGCCGGTCGGCGGGAACGTGGACCACCATCAACGCATCCGAGCGCTGGTCCGAGGACTCGCCGGTGGCCGCTGTGTGGGCCGCGGCATCGCGTGCGGGAGTGCCGCGAATGTCGCTGCCAATGAGCAGGATGTTCATCGGTGCGGCCGGTAGCTCGGGAATCGGGGCGGGCGGTGGCGGCGGGGGAGGGGCCGGCGGCGTTGTCTCGGACGGCGTGGGCGTGGGCGTCGGTGTTTCGCTGGGTGACGGAGTGGAGGTCTGGGTGGCGGCGGGCTGCGCCTGCTGTCCCGCACGGTTCAGGCTGAAGACCGCGATCCCGGCGGCCGCGACGAGTGCCAGCACCAGCAGGGCGGCGATCCAGCGGCGCCGGCCCAGGGCAACAATCCATGCGGGCCGGTGGGACTGTGGACGCGGGGGACCGGCGTTGCCGGGACCGCCTGGCCCGGATGGATCAGGACCGCCTGGGATGCTCATGACGCCTCCACCTCATTGTGAACAGGTGCGATCAGTGTCCGTCCGGCAACCCTTTGCTGGCTACATACGTATCCAAACTGTCACCTGCCAGCGCCTGGCTGATGTCCCTGATGGCCGCGTAATTCGGCAGGACGATCGATTGGCCGTCCACGGAGGTGCCCACGCCCAGGGTGGGAAGGGTGAACATCTCCATGTCCCCGGCCCGCACGTTGCGCAGTTCCACGGCCAGGCCGGCCAGCGCGGCCGCGTTCAGGCCGCTGTCCACGCTGATGTACGGCGCCATGGAGCTGACCACGTTGTGCACCTTCACCGGGTTGAGGAGGGTCTCGGCGCTCAGGTTCTTCGCGAACAGCGCCTTCACAAACGCCTGCTGGTTCCGCACCCGCTGGTAATCGCCGTCCTTGAAGGCGTAGCGCTCGCGGACGAACTCAAGCGCGTGCCGGCCGTCGAGTACCTTGGGCCCCTGCTTGAAGTTGAAGCCGTCGTGCGCGGAAACGAAGGGCTGCTTGATGTTCACCTCCACCCCGCCGAGGGCGTCGGTGAGGCCAACGAAGCCTTCAAAGTCGATCATGGCCACGTGGTCGATGCGCTGGTTGAAGAGCGATTCCACCGTCTGCACCATCAGGGGAACGCCCCCGTAGGCGAGCGCGGCGTTGATTTTGGCCCGGCCGTTCCCGGGGATGTCCACCCACAGGTCGCGCATGAGGGAGATGGCGAAGATGTTGGAGCGGTCTGCCGGAATGTGGACCAGCATCAGGGTGTCGGCGCGCTGGTTGGAGCTGTTGCCGGATACTGCCTCATCCGCTGTTGCACCGCGGCTGTCGCTGCCCATCACCAGGATGTTCAGGCCGCCGGCTGCTGTCCCGGCGGTTCCGCCTTCTGCCGGTCCGGCCGCCGGCACGTTTTCCGGAGCACCGGGAGCTCCGCCCGGTGCCTGGCCTGCTGGTTCGCCTGCCGGCGCCTGTGAACCTGGCTGCGGGCGGCTGGACTCGGGCGGGAAGGGGTTTTCGATGATCTTGGCCTGGGAATCGAAGGTCTGCCCCAGGTTATAGAGGTATGCCCCGGCCGCGACGGTTACCAGGACCACTATGCCGGCGAGCACCAGCAGGGCGGTCCGCAAGGGGTGCCGGCGGCGCGCTGCCGGTTCTGCGGCGCGGCTGGCGTCGGTGCGGGAAGGGTTCAGCTGGATGCCCATTTCGGAAAATTAGCATCGGCTTCCATTGCCCCACATCGGGGGAATCCACAGAAAACCCGCAGTCTGTGCCGCAGCTGTTCGTGGCACCAGGCAGGCGCCGACGCCGGTCCCCGACAACCGGCCGGACCCTACCTTTAGGCCGGGCCCTACCTTTAGGCCGGACCCTACCTTTAGGGCTGGGCGGCCGGGTCGGGGCTGGCAGCGGCGTTGAGGCGGGCGTGGCGGAGGATGGAGACGATCGCCGGCGCGAGCTGGTCCTCCATCTGCCGGTAGACCTCCGGTGCCCGGCGGTAGGGGTCCACGATGTCGTTATCGGCCGGGTCCGCGGGAAGGGCCAGGTGCCGCACCCCGGCGGCGCGGGCCGGCAAGCCCCGCCAGAACGCCGTATTGGCAGCCAGCCAGCCGCCGTCGTCGGACGCGTTGTCCGCGGCGGTACCGGACGCATCCGTGTCCCGCTGGTCCAGGACGTCGAGCATGCGGGCAAACTCCCGGATGGTGAAGGTCCGCTTAAGCAGGGAAGCATCCAGCTGCAGCACCTCGCCGCGGTGGCCCGAGGTCATGGTGAGCACGAGGTCCACGCCCCGCAGGATCCTGGGGGTGAGCTGGCGGGCGGCGAAGCCCTCGGGGTCACCGCCAAACGTCCGTACGATGTCTGCCGAAATGGGCTGCATCGGCTCACCCACGAGCGCGCGGGTGCCGGCGCTGGACACCTCGAAGCCGCCCGGCACCACCTGGTTAAGTCCTGCCTGCAGCAGCCGTTCGGCCACGGGGGACCGGCAGATGTTGCCGGTGCAGACTGTCAGGATTCTTACTGGTGCGGATGTGTCCACGGGGATTGTCTCTTTCCAGCCGGTGCCCCGGGCCGTCCGGCCCGTGCTTTTCAACTTAACACGCATCCCTCCCACCTTCGCGGTGGAAGGTGGGAGAGACTGCGTGGTGGACAGGTCAGAGCCCTGCGAGCAGCTGCTTCATCTCGGTGATTTCCGCCTGCTGGGCCTCGACGATCGCATGGCCGAGCTGGAGCGCGTCAGGGAACTTCCCGGCGCTGATTTCCTGCTGGGCCATGTCGATGGCGCCTTCATGGTGGCCGATCATCTGCTCCAGGAACAGTCGCGCCGCCTCTGTGCCGGTGGCGGCCTTGAGCTTGTCGATTCCGGCGTCGTCCACCATGCCGGACATGCCGTGGCCGGAGTGGTCGCTCATTGCAGTCGGCACGTTCCAGCCCTCGAGCCAGCCGGTCATCTGCCCGATCTCCGGGGCCTGGGCGTCCTTGATCTTCGTGGCCAGGGCGGTGATCTCGGCGGGCATGTCCGGCTTGGCCAGGATGATGCCGCTCATCTCCACCGCCTGGGCGTGGTGCGGGATCATCATCTGGGCAAACATGATGTCGGCCTGGTTGTGGTCCGCGCTGGCACTGGGCGCCATGCTGGGCATCGTGCTGGACATGGGCCCCGAGCTGCCGTGGTCCATGGGCATGGGGCTTGCAGTGGAACCGGCGGCGCACCCGGCCAGGCCGAGCGAGGCGGCCAGGGCAGCGGCAATGGACATGGTCTTGATGGTGTTCATGGTGGTCCTTCAGGGATAGAAGAGGGGACTGGGCCTGTGGGGGCGCAGCCCGCTTTATGTCCGGCTGATGGACAGCTCACAGGGTGTGGGGCTGGGCGGCGAGTATGAGTAGGAGGCCGCGCGGCTGCCGCGGCCGGGCTGGGCCGGAACCGCGGCAGGGGCTGCCTGCGGAGGATAGAGGGTGACCGAGCCGTTCGGCGCAGACGGGATGCAGGGGGCTCCCGATTCCTGCAGGCCGGGGCAGGTGCCGCCGCACGCGGAGGGCGCAGGGTCCGGGGTGTCCACGCGGGGCGCGGCCTGCCCATGGCCAGGGTGGCCCGCGGCAGGAGGTGCGACGGCGGTGTCCCCGGCCATGTGCCCCGGCGAAGTCGTGGCATGATCCACCACGGCCGCAACCGGCCCGGCGGAAGCGGCCGCATGCGAGGAGTGGCCGGATGTCAGGACGTGCATCCCCAGGATTCCGGCGATGAGCGCCAAGATGCCCGCAAGCAGCCAGGCAGCGCGGAGCAGGGACGCCAGGTTGCGTGGTGGTGTGCTCATGGCGGTCCCTCCTTCCGTGGCAGTGCCGGGCGGCGGCGGTCTTGTTTTAACGTACCTCGGACGGGTTCAGCTTCAGGCGCCGCAGGAGTTGGGCGTTCAAAGCCACCACGATGGTGGACGCGGACATCAGGACCGCCCCGGCGGCGGGCGAGAGAACCACACCGGCGAAGGCCAGGACACCCGCGGCCAGCGGCACGGACAGGATGTTGTAGCCGGTGGCCCACACCAGGTTCTGCCACATCTTCCGGTAGCTTGCCCGGGACAGGTCCACCATGGACAGCACGGCGCGCGGATCGTTGCCGGCCAGCACCACGCCGGCGGATTCCATGGCCACATCCGTCCCGGCGCCGATGGCGATGCCCACCTCGGCGCGGGCCAGCGCGGGGGAATCGTTGACGCCGTCGCCCACCATGGCCACCTTCAGGCCCCGGCCCTGCAGCTCTGCCACCTTCTTGTCCTTGTCCGCGGGCAGCACCTCGGCGAACACCTCGTCGATGCCCAGGTCGGCGGCCACGGCCTGCGCCACCTGGTGCGCGTCGCCGGTCACCATGGCCACCTTCACTCTGCGGCTCTGCAGCGCCGCAACCGCCTGCCGGGACTCCGGCCGCACCGAATCCTCCAGGCTGACGGCACCCAGGACGCGGCCGCCGTCGAGCACGTGCAGCACGGCTGCCCCGCGGTCCATCCATGCGCGGGTGGAGGCGGCCACTTCCGCAGGTTCGACGGCGCCGAGCTCGCGAAGGAGAGCCGGCCCGCCCACGTGCAGCGCGCGTCCGTCCACGCTGGCCTGGACTCCACGCCCGGTCAGCGAGGTGAAGCCGGCGGCTGCGGGCACGGCCAGGTTTCGGCCGCGGGCGGCCCGGACGATGGCCCGTGCCACGGGGTGCTCGCTGTCCGATTCGACGGCGGCGGCCAGTGCCAGCAGCGTGTCCGGGTTCCCGCCCTCGGCCACGGCAACGTCCATGAGCTCGGGCTCGCCGGTGGTCAGCGTGCCGGTCTTGTCGAACAGGACGACGTCGATGGTGCGCATCCGCTCCAGGGCCATCCGGTTCTTGATCAGTACGCCGGCGCGGGCGGCCTGCTCGGTGGAGATGGCGATGACCAGCGGAATGGCCAGGCCCAGGGCATGCGGGCACGCGATCACCAGCACCGTGACTGTGCGGGTGACGGCCTCCGGGATACTGCCCATCAGTGTCCAGGCGATGAACGTCAGGACACCGGCACCGGCGGCGAAGTAGAACAGGAACGCCGCGGCACGGTCCGCCAGGGCCTGGGCGCGGGAGGAGGACTCCTGCGCTTCGGCCACCAGCCGCTGGATACCGGCCAGGGCGGTGTCGTCGCCCACGGCCGTGACCCGCACCCGGACGCTGCTGTCCGTCGCCACGGTTCCGGCCACGACAGGGTCGCCAGGGCCGCGTGGAACGGTTTTGGACTCACCGGTGATCATGGATTCATCGAACTCCGCCTGCCCCTGCGCCACGGTGCCGTCCGCCGGCATCCTGGCGCCCGAGCGGACCAGGACCAGGTCGCCTGCGCTGAGTTCTGCAACGGGCACGGTTTCGGTTCCGCTGTCCGTGATGCGTTCGGCCTCGTCGGGCAGCAGCGCGGCCAGCGCATCCAGTGCACCCTGCGCCGAGCCGAGGGCACGCATTTCGATCCAGTGGCCCAGCAGCATGATGGCCACCAGGAGCGCGAGTTCCCACCAGAAGTCCAGGTCGAAACCGCCAATCCCCAGGCTGGTGGCCCAGGACGCGGCAAAGGCCACCGTGATGGCCATGCCGATCAGCAGCATCATTCCCGGCCTGCGGTCCTTGAGTTCCTGCAGGCCGCCCTTCAGGAACGGCTGGCCGCCGTGGAGGAAAATTACGGTGCCCAGGACGGGCGGTATCCAAGCTGCACCCGGGAAGTCCGGTGCCATGTAGCCGAGGATGTGCCCCACCATGGGGCTGAAGTAGACCACCGGGACGGAGAGGGCCAGCGTCAGCCAGAACCTGTTCTTGAACATGGCGGCGCTGTGCCCGGCATGCTGGCCATGGGTATGGACGGTGTGGTCGTCGTCTGCATGGTGGGCATGCTGCGAAGGCCCGCCGTGCTGGGCGTGTGCGTGCTGCGCATGTAATGGGGCGGACGCCGGCGGTTCGGTCAGTGTTTGGCTGTCGGTGTGTTCGTGGTCAGGCATGCCGTGCTGGTGCATGCCGTGCTGGTCCTGCATGGTTCCTCCTTGGAGGGGCAGTGGCTGCCCTGTAATCCGGGCGGATGTCGATTGGACGCGCACTCCGGCGCGGGACGCGGGTCAGGCCAGGGCGTAGCCCGCGGCGGTGACGGCTTCGCGGACTGCGGCATCAGGAGCTGAACCCTCCACCGTGAGGCGTGAAAGGCCGCCCGGCACCAGTCCCACGGACGCTGACGTGACGCCGGCCAGGGCGGAGACTGCAGCTTCCACGGTCCGGACGCAATGCCCGCAGGTCATGCCCTCGACGGCGAAGTAGCGCTGGGCGGAGGTTTCGGCGTCGGAGGGTGTGGCGGCAGACGCAGGCGCCTGGCCGGTGCCGGAGTGGTGGCCGGTGCCGGAGTGGTGGCCGGTGCTGGAGTGGTCGGCGGCAGCGGCAGGGCCGCAGCAGCTGCAGCCGGAGGACGCGAGGGGAAGCTGGGGCCGGTTTCCGATGTTCATGTCAGTTCCATTCCTTGTGGAGGATTAATGGGTGCTGGGGTTGAACGGCTGTGAAGGCGGTGCGGGGCACCAGCCGGGACATACCACTTCACTGACAACACCGCCAATATACCCCCCAGGGGTATCCTGGTCAAGGACTCCAAGCAACGTAGCCATCCTGCCGCTTGGGGCTTCCGGCCCTATCTTCCCCGTCCGAACGAGGCCATACTGGAAAGAGCGAGCACAGCGCCGGCCCGCTGGGGGCCGGTCGATGCACGGGAGGTGGACCTGTGGCCGAGCTGAGCGATCTGTACACCTATTCAAGTGCCCTGGGTGGCGACGAATCCGATGCCGGGACGTTCCGGATCGAGTTGGACGCGCGGAAAGTCCACTGGTCGGACGGAATGTTCCGCCTCCACGGCTACCAGCGCGGCGAGGTTGTCCCCACCGTTGAGCTTGTGTTCGCGCACAAGCACCCGGAGGACCGGTCCAAGTGCGAAGAGATCGTGGCGCAGGTGGCGCAGACCGGCGGTTTCTTCTGCATGTACCACCGGATCGTGGACGCCAGGGGGCGCACCCGGCGGGTCCTCACCTCCGGCGAGGCCGTCCTGGATACAGCAGGACAGGTGTCCGTCCTGGAGGGCGTGACGGTGGACCTCACCCGGACCCTGCAGCGCGAAACCGAACAAACCGCCCGGGACGCGGTGGCCGGTGCAACGTCCACCAGGACCGTCATCGACCAGGCCCGGGGCATCCTCATGGGCCAGCTGAAACTGGGCTCGGACGACGCCTTCCAGCTGCTGGTGAGCACGAGCAGCCACCGCAACGTCAAACTGGTGGTGGTGGCGGCGGAACTGGTGCAGCTGGCCAACTCCGCCGAGGCGCGCAGGTATCTGGACCGGGCCGTGCGGGCCATCCAGCTGCACGGGCAAGCGGCGGGCGTGGGAGGCCACCGAGCGGGCTAGTGGTGCGCTACCCAACAGGCCAGGATGGTGGTGGCCAGCTGGTAGGCAAGGGCGTTGCGCGTGATGTCTTCGGGTCCCACGGTTGCCGGCAGGCCCGACGCGTCCACCTGCAGCACAAAGCTGTCTTTCTGGAAAACCGCTGACCCGGCTGCTGTCTCGAAGGCAGGAAAGCCCAGGTTGGCCAGTCCTTCAATGGGTTGTGCATCGGAGGCGAGGGCCTTCCTGGCGTCGAAGTATGTCCGGGCGGTGGCGTGGTCCTGCGCCTCCTGCACGGAGATCTCCAGTGCCCCCTCAACCAGGTGATAAGTGCAGGTGAAGGTATTGTCCGCCCAGTTGCTGACCGTGTGCGGCTTTTGGTGCAGGTCCAGGATGGCGGTGAGCCGGTCCATCGGCTGGTCGCCGCACACCATCCTGGCGGCTTCACTGGGGCCGCCGGTACTTGCTTTAGGAGATGGGTCCCCGGCGTCGTGGTGGTGGGCGAAGGTCCCCTCTCCCGTCCTGGCGGCAGTTGCAGCAGTCTGCGCCGGAGCGGACGGGACGGGGGAACCAGCGGCGGCTGCGCAGCCGGAAAGCAGCAGGGACAGTGCCAGGGACGCCAGCAGGGCAACGGGGTGCTTCATGGCTCATCCGTCCTGGCCGTCCCGCGGGCGGGGCGGCCGGTTTGTCAGGTTTAGGTCAGGCTTTGAGTTTGGCGAAAATCACGTAGTTGTCGTCGAAAAGGCCCGTGGCAGGGTCGTAGCCGTCGCAGGTGATGAGCCGCAATTCGGACCCGGCCGTATTGCCGTAAACCTCCACGGTGGGGAAATTGTCCTTGCCGTATAGGGCGCCCCGTTCCACCACGAAGACGGGCGTACTTCCGTCGGCACGGGCAACGGTGACCTCGGTGCCGGGGGCCAGCTTGCGGAGGTCGGCGAAGATTCCCTTGTGGCCGCCGAGGGCGTTGACGTGTCCCAGCACCACGGCCGGGCCTCGCTCGCCGGGAGTCGGTGAACCGTTGTACCAGCCTGCCGGGGCCCCGTCGCCCGTGTCCTCCGGGACCTCAAGCGAGCCATTGGCGCGCAGACCCAGGCTCAGCAGTTCCGTTCGCAGGCCAATCGCCGGGATGTCCAGCCTCGCCGGTTCGGACCGGGACAGGACGGGAGGTTCGACGGCGGCCGGGGCAGCGGGTGCCGGCTGGATGGCAGGAGCGGGAGCAGTGGAAGTTGGCGGGGCGGGGGAAGGCTGGGAGTCGGAAGGTGCGGTGGAAGCCGTCGGTTCAGGGGAACCCGCAGGCGACCGGTCGGCGTCGGAGGTTCCTGCTGCGGAGCCGCAGCCGGTGAGGGCGAGCAGGAGCAGAAGGCCGGCGGCCGCGGGGGCGCCAAGGCCCCCGCGGCCGCCGGAATTCAGGGAGATCACAGTGCCGGTCCTGCCAGGGGTGCCTAGGCCGCGGAACCGGAGCCGCGGCGGCGGACGATGTAGGCCCCGCCTGCAGCTGCTGCCAGAACCAGGCCGCCGCCCACAGCGAGGGTACCGGCGTCGGTGCCGCCGGTCTGCTGCGCGACGCCCGTATCTGCCCCGCCGGCAGGCATCTTCATCTGGCCTGCCTTGAGCGTTCCGCACAGGGCAGGGGAGGTGGCGGCGAGTGGGAGGCTCGGAACGAGATCGGACTTGGCGGCCTGTCCCGCTGCGCTAAGGGTGGCAGGATCCAGCCCATGGACGACGACCACAGCGGTGCCGGCCTCGAGGGCGGCCTTGGTCTCGGCGTTAAGTTCAAAGGTGCGGTCAACGGTGTAGCTGGCTCCCTGGCCGGCCAGCTTGAGGTCCAGGCCGGCAGCGGGACTGGTGTCGCCGCTGGTGGAGAGGGTGGTCACGATCCCGCCATAACTGGGCGCGCCCTCGGTGGTGGAAACCACTCCGTCACCGTCCTTGTCCGCCGACGGTGCGGGACAGGCGCCCTGGGCTCCGCCGTGGATGTGCTGGACGTGCGGGTAGGGGGCGTTGTTGAAGGTGGAAGCCAAGCCGGAGACCTTCAGGACGGCGTGCGCCTGGTTGCCGGTGACATCTACGGTGACAGTGCCCGAGGCCGAGCTGCCGTTGATCTGGGAAAGGGTGGACTGGTATGTGTGGTCGGCTGCGGAGGCGGGACCGCCTGAGAGGGCCAGGGCGCCCAAGGCGAGGGTGGGAACTGCGAGGAAACGAAGTGTCTTGTTCATCGGAAAGCATTCTCCTCATGCAAGTGACGTTGTTGTCCCGGATGAGGGACATTAATGATTCGGTGCCACCAATGCAGCCGGATGGGTATTTTTGTGAACTGCCCCACAAAATTTGTAAAGACCCCCGGGGAAACGTGTTTGGGATGGGGCGGCGCCGCCCGTAAAATAGACGAAGGTGCGCCGGGAAGTCTGGTCGGCATGGCTTTGCTGAACCCGGATTTAAGGACACCTTCATGAACTCCACGCCGCCACCTCCCGGCCGGAACAAGTTTCTGGGCTCCACGGTTTTCTCGCGCGGCAGCTACGCCGAGGCACTGCGGATCGGGGAGATCCTCCGCAAGGAAACCGTGGGCGGCGCCCTCCTGGTTATCGCTGCGGTCGCCGCCCTCATCTGGGCCAACTCCCCGGCGTCGGACAGCTACTTTGCCCTCCGTGACTTCAAAGCGGGCTATGAGCCCTGGCACCTGGAACTGAGCCTCGGGGCCTGGGCAGCCGACGGGCTGCTGGCGATCTTCTTCTTCCTGGTGGGCCTGGAACTGAAACGCGAGTTCGTGGCCGGCGACCTGCGGCAGATCAGCAAGTCGATCGTGCCGGTGGCGGCCGCGGTGGGAGGCGTGGCAGTCCCGGCGGTGATCTACGCCGTCGTCAATGTCGCCAGCCCGGAGACGCTCCGTGGCTGGGCCATTCCCACCGCAACGGACATCGCCTTCGCTGTGGCGGTCCTGGCAATCATCGGATCCCACCTGCCCAGCGCGCTGCGGATCTTCCTGCTGACGCTGGCTGTGGTGGATGACCTCATTGCCATCACCATCATCGCGTTCTTCTACTCCACCGACATCCAGGTCACCCCGCTGCTCCTGGCGCTGATCCCGCTCGCCATCTATGCCTTCCTGGCGCAGAAGTACCGCCGCTTCTTCGGCCGGCACGTCGCGGCCGCGTGGCTGATCCTGCTGCCGCTGGGCGCCGTGACCTGGGCTCTGGTCCATGCGTCCGGCATCCACGCCACCGTGGCCGGTGTACTTTTGGGCTTCGCCGTTCCCGTGATCCGGTCGCAGGCATCCGGCGGACCGGAAGCCGGTCCCGGCCTGGCCGAGATCTTCGAGCACCGGTTCCGGCCCATTTCCGCGGGCGTGGCGGTGCCCATCTTCGCGTTCTTCTCCGCCGGGGTGGCCGTGGGCGGGTGGGAAGGCCTGGGCTCGGCCCTGGCGGACCCCGTGGCGCTGGGCATCATCCTGGGCCTGGTCCTGGGCAAGCCGATCGGCATCATGGGCACCACGTGGGTCCTGACCAAAGCCACCAGGGCCAGCCTGGACAGCTCCTTCAAGTGGATCGACGTGTTCGGTGTCGCGCTGCTGGCGGGCATCGGGTTCACGGTGTCGCTGCTGGTGGCAGAGCTCAGCTTCGGCCACGGCAGCCTGCACGACGACCATGCCAAGGTGGGGATCCTGGCCGCATCACTGATCGCCGCGGTGCTGGCGACAGCGGTATTGCGGACCCGGAACCGGCAGTACCGGCTGGCCGAAGAGCTGGAAAAGGTCGACGCCGACCAGGACGGCATCCCGGACGTCTACCAGGGCCGCGCCTAAGCTTCCCCCTGGAATCTCCGGGCGTTAAGTCAGGCGGTGGCCAGCGGCGGAGTTGCCGTGTCCTCAACGTGCCGGATCTCCAGGGCCTCCGGATCCAGCAGCTTCCGCGTGCCGGTCCTGGCATCCAGGATCCAGAAGAGTTCGAGGGCCGGTACGACGTCGGTCACCCGGCCGCGGTGGAAGAGCTTGCCCCGGTGCCACGCTTCGATCTGGTCCCCGATGCGAAGCTGGGCGGTACGTATTCCTTGTGCCTCCATAATGGGCTGCCTCCTGCTGTTGTATCCCCGTAAGCACAGCTTGCCGCGGACACGTTGCCGGAGTGTTTCCGCCCGGTGTTTTTTCTGTGTCGGCAGGAGGCCCGCTCAGTCCTCCACCGGGAACGCGACGCCCTCGCCCACCACGCGCAGGCACAACTCCATCCCGGGCCGGGCGATGGAGGCGTTCCAGTGCCGGATGGTGATGATTTCGCCGCCGCCAGGGTACCGGTGGTCGGCGTGTTCGGCCACTTCCTTGGGCACGTTCAGCTTCAGCCGCACCGTGGTTTCGGGACCGAAATAGTCGGTGTCCACCACTACGCCACGGATAGGGCCGTCCTCGGCGATCCGGATCTGTTCGGGCCGCAGCATGAGCTGGACGCGGCCCTGGGCCGGCGGCCTGCGGACCGGGATGCCGCCCAGCGAGCAGGTGGCCAGGGACCCTTCCAGCCAGGCGTCCAGGATGACGGCGTCACCCAGGAACTCGGCGGTGGCACGGTCCGCGGGGCGGGTGTACACCACGAACGGGTTTCCGATCTGGGCCAGCTTGCCGCCCCGCATCACCGCCACCTGGTCGGCGAAGGAGAGAGCCTCGGCCTGGTCGTGCGTGACCAGGATGGTGGTGACCCCGTGTTCGGCCAGGACCTTGGCCACGGCGCGGCGGGTTGCCACGCGCAGGCCGGCGTCCAGGGCGGAGAACGGCTCGTCCAGCAGCATCAGTTCGGGTTCGCGCGCGAGCGCCCGGGCCAGGGCCACGCGCTGCTGCTGGCCGCCGGAGAGCTGGTGCGGGCGGCGCTTGGCCATCGAGGCGTCCAGCGACACCATCTCGAGCAGCTCAGCCACGCGCGCTGCCACGGCGCGGCGGCCGCCGTCGAGCTTGGCCGGGTTCAGGCCAAAGGCGACATTCTGGCCTACGGTGAGGTGCGGGAACAGGGCGCCGTCCTGGGCCACGTAGCCGATGTGCCGTTTGTGCGCCGGAAGCCAGGCGCCGTCCCCGGCCACGAGGGTTCCGTTGAGTGAAATGGTTCCGGTGTCCGGGTGTTCAAACCCGGCGATCAGGCGCAAGAGCGTGGTCTTGCCCGAGCCGGAGGGGCCCACGATTGCAGTGGTTCCGCCCTTGGCCACGGACAGGTTGACGCCCTTCAGGACCGCCTGTGACCCGAAGTTCTTGGTGACGTCCGTGATCTGCAGGTGGCTGTTGGTGGTTGCTGCCACGGAGGGGGCGACCCGCGGCTCAGGCAGCCTGCGCGTGGATGGTGCTGTCACTGTCCGGCTACTTTCTTGGACTGTTGGAAGAGGAGGTAGGTCATGGGGGCCGAGAGCAGGATCATCAGCAGCGCGTAGGGGGCGGCCCCGACGTAGTCGATCTCGCTGCTCTTGATCCAGAACTCGGTGGCCAGGGTCCTGGTGCCGTTGGGGGACAGCAGCAAGGTGGCGGTGAGCTCGTTCGCGATGGCCAGGAACACCAGGGCCGCACCGCCGGCGGCCGCGGGGGCGGTGAGCCGCAGCGTGACCCGGATGAATGCCAGCAGCGGGGGCTTGCCCAGCGCCTGGGCGGCCTCGTCGAGTTCCTTGGGGGCCTGCGCCAGGCCGGCCCGCAGGTTAACCAGGGCGCGGGGCAGGAACAGCAGCACGTACGCGGCCACCAGTACCCCGGCCGTCTGGTAGATGCCGGGGACCACGCGGATGCTCACGGTGACGAACGCGAGGGCGACCACGATGCCGGGCATGGAGCTGGTGACGTAGTTGGACAGTTCCAGGGACTTGCTGAACCAGCCGGGACGCCGGACCGCGAGGTAGGCCATCGGGAAGGCCACTACGGTCGTGGCCGCGGCACCTGCGATCCCGTACCAGAACGTGGCCAGGAGGGCGGGGAGGAACTCGGCCGCGGTCCAGGCGCCGGCCCCGCCGGCCGCGGTCCAGCGCAGCACGTAGTACAGGGGCAGCCCGAACGCGAGAGCCGTCAGGGCGAGGAGGAAGAGCTGGGCGGGGACCTGGTAGGCGTGCAGCGGCAGCCGCAGCGCCTTGGCCTGCGCGCCGGAGCCGATCCGTGCGTAGCGCGCAGTCCCGCGGCTGCGCACCTCAGCCACCAGCAGGAGCAGGCAGAAGAACACCAGCACGCTGGCCAGCATGTTGCCCGCCGCGCCGTTGAAGGTGGACCGGTACTGGGTCATGATCGCGGTGGTGAAGGTGTCGAACCGGATCATGGCGAAGGCGCCGTATTCGGCGAGCAGGTGCAGCCCCACCAGCAGTGCCCCGCCGGTCATCGCGATCCGGAGCTGGGGGAGCACCACCCGGAAAAACGACCGCCAGGCGCCCAGCCCCAGGGCTGCGGCGGACTGCTCGATGGCCGGGTCCAGGCGGCTCAAGGTTGCGGCGGCCGGAATGTAGACCAGGGGGAAGTAGGACAGCGTGGAGATCAGGATCCCGGAGCCCAGGCCGCCCAGCGACGGGATCGCCGAGACCCAGGCGTAGCTGTTGACGAACGCCGGGATGGCCAGCGGCGCCGCCAGCAGCACCGCCCAGATCCGGTGGCCCCGCAGCTTGGTCCGCTCCACCAGCCAGGCCCCGGCCACGCCAAGCAGCAGGCACAGCGGGATGGTGGCTGCCATGAGCAGCAGGGTGTTCAGCAGCAGTTCGCCCACGCGGGGCCGGAGGATGAGCGCGACGGCGGTGTCCCACCCGGTTGCCACCGTCATGTAGGCGACGTATCCCAGGGGGACGAGGGAGAACAGGGCGATCAGCACCGCCAGGATGGACACAGCGGAAACGCCGAAAGGCGGGCGGGGGCGCTTGCCCCGGCCCGCCGTCGTCGTGCCCTGCCTTGGCGGAGCCGATAGATCGGTGGTCACTGACTTAGAGGAGTCCTGCCTGGGTCATCAGGTCGCTGACCTTCTGGGAGTTGAGCTTGGCGGCGTCGACCTTGGGGGCCTGCAGGTCCTTGATGGGGAGGAGCTTGTCGTTGGCGGGGACGTCGGAGCCGATGGCGTACTCGAAGGACGTTCCGTTCTTCAGGACTTCCTGGCCCTTCTTGCCGGTGATGAACTTCAGGAACTGCTGGGCAGCCGCCGCGTTCTTGGAGGACTTCAGCACGCCGCCGCCGGAGACGGACAGGAACGCGCCCGGGTCCTCGTTCTTGAAGTAGTACGGGGTGACGTTGTTGGAGTTCTCGCCGGTCTTGGCCTGGTCGCCGTAGTAGTAGTAGTGGTAGATCAGCGCGGCATCCACTTCACCGGCGTTGACAGCCTTCATGGCCGTGCTGTTGCCCTTGTACGCCTTGGAGTTGTCCTTCATGGCCTTCAGCCATTCCTCGGTGGCGGCTTCGCCCTTGAGTTCCAGCAGCGCGGAGACGATGGCCTGGAAGTCGGCGCCGGTGGGCGAGGCGGCCCACTTGCCCTTCCACTCCGGCTTGGCCAGGTCAAGCATGGACTTGGGCAGCTGGTCCTCGGTGAGCTTGGTCTTGTTGTACACCAGGACGGTGGAGCGGGCGGCGATGCCCGTCCACTTGCCGGTGGACGGCGAGAACTCGGAAGGGACCTGGGCCAGGGTGTCCTTGTCCACGTCCGCAAACAGCCCGGCGTTCTCCACCTGCGTCATGGCGGGGGAGTTCTCGGTGAGGAACACGTCGGCGGGGGAAGCCTGGCCTTCCTGGACGATCTGGTTGGACATCTCGGTGTCGTCACCCTGGCGGAGGGTCACCTTGATGCCGGTTTCCGCGGTGAAGGCGTCAACCCATTCCTTGGTGAGGCTCTCGTGCTGGGCGTTGTAGACCGTGATCTCACCGGCGGAGGAGCCGCCGGACGCTGCGGAGGAGCTGCCACCTGCGGGGGTGCCGCCGCCGCAGGCGGTCAGGCCGAGGGCTGCGGTGGCGGCGAG
Source organism: Arthrobacter sp. E70 (assembly GCF_058266945.1). Lineage (NCBI taxonomy): Bacteria > Bacillati > Actinomycetota > Actinomycetes > Micrococcales > Micrococcaceae > Arthrobacter > Arthrobacter sp. E70. The sequence continues at coordinate 174,604 of NZ_JBYQFR010000010.1, forward strand.
TGCGATGCCGGCCAGCGCGCTGTTGCGGATCTTCATTGAGGCTGCTTTCGTGGGAAAAAGTCTGCGTGGACCTGCGTCCTGGAAGGCATCCGGGAAGGGTGCCCCTGTCAGGAAACTGTAGGGTAGGCAAACCTAAGCATAAAGCCAGAAAGCGCTTTAAGTGACGAGGTTCACATCGATTACGAAAACGTTGCGTGACGTAATTGCCGGAGCCTCCTAGTGGCTCCGGCGCAGGGCCCGGCATACCGCCGCTAATTCGTCTCCGCTGCGCAAATTCCCCAGCGCACCCCAAATATCAGGCGCGTGAGTGCTTTTGCGCGTCGAAAATCGGTCACCGGGCCCGGAACATGCTCGACGGCGGCACCCGCGTGAGTGCCGCCGTCGAACGTTCCCCGGTTACTCGTTGGGGTTGGGGGACCGGACGTCCTTCTCGCCGATGTCTGCTGCCCCCAGCACGTCCGCCGTGGGGCCGTGCACCGGTGGATGCTCGCGGATGCTCAGCTCCGGGTGGTGCAGGTCCAGGGCGGGGCGCTCGGAACGGATCCGGGGGAGCGAGGTGAAGTTGTGGCGCGGCGGAGGGCAGGACGTGGCCCACTCCAGGGAGGCGCCGAAGCCCCATGGATCGTCCACCGTGACCTTCCGGCCCGTGCGCCAGGTGATGTAGACGTTCCACAGGAACGGGATCAGCGACGCGCCCAGCAGGTAGGAGCCGAGGGTGGAGAACTGGTTCATGCCCGTGAAGTTGTCCTCGGGCATGTAGTCCGCGTACCGCCGGGGCATTCCCAGGGCGCCCAGCCAGTGCTGGATCAGGAACGTGGCATGGAAGCCCAGGAACAGCATCCAGAAGTGGATCTTGCCCAGGCGCTCGTTGAGCATCTTCCCGGTGAACTTGGGCCACCAGAAGTAGAACCCGGCGAACATGGCGAACACCACCGTGCCGAACACCACGTAGTGGAAGTGTGCCACCACGAAGTAGGAGTCCGAGACGTGGAAGTCCATGGGCGGCGAGGCCAGGATGATGCCCGTCAGCCCGCCGAAGAGGAACGTTGCAAGGAACCCCATGCTCCACAGCATCGGGGTCTCGAACGTTAAGGACCCGCCCCACATTGTGCCGATCCAGTTGAAGAACTTCACGCCCGTGGGGACCGCGATGAGCATGGTCATGAAGGCAAAGAACGGCAGGAATACAGCGCCGGTGACGTACATGTGGTGCGCCCACACGGTCATCGAAAGGGCGGCGATGGCGATGGTGGCGTACACCAGGCCCTTGTAGCCGAAGATCGGCTTCCGGCTGAAGACCGGGAAGATCTCGGAGACGATGCCGAAGAACGGCAGCGCAATGATGTACACCTCGGGGTGGCCGAAGAACCAGAACAGGTGCTGCCACAGGATGGCGCCGCCATTGGCGGGGTCGAAGATATGGGCGCCGAACTTCCGGTCCGCGCCGAGCGCGAACAGGGCGGCGGCCAGCGGCGGGAACGCCATGATCACCAGGATGGCGGTGACCAGGGTGTTCCAGGTGAAGATCGGCATCCGCCACATGGTGAGCCCGGGGGCCCGCATGCAGATGATGGTGGTGATGAAGTTGACCGCGCCGAGGATGGTGCCGAAGCCGGACAGCGCCAGGCCGAACACCCACAGGTCACCGCCCACGCCCGGGGTGAAGGTGGTGTTGGACAGCGGGGCGTAGGCGAACCAGCCGAAGGACGCCGAGCCCTGCGGGGTGATGAAGCCGGAGACGGCGATGGTGGAGCCGAACAGGAAGAACCAGAACGCCAGCGCGTTCAGGCGGGGGAACGCCACGTCCGGGGCGCCGATCTGCAGCGGCATGATCACGTTGGCGAACCCGGCGAACAGCGGGGTGGCGAACATCAGCAGCAT